>DAOUQH010000075.1 GCA_030625645.1 Flavobacteriia bacterium
GCTGGCATTTTAATTGGTGAACTAGATGTTATTGCTAGAGTTGTTTCTATGTTTTATCAAACGGCGTATGGTTTTATTAATATTTCTTACTTTCTTGAAAGTTGTGCAAAACCTGATTTTCAACCAACATTTAAAATTAAACGATGGATTGGTTTATTAGGCTTTATCGCCAGTTTTGGTGTAATGTTTCAATTAGATATGGTGGCTATGCTTGGCGCATTAGTAGTTATAGGGTTATTATATTTTTGTCTACAGCGAAAAGAAGTAAAACTACAGTCTAATGATGTTTGGCGAAGTGTTTGGGAGAATATTGTAAATAAAGGCTTAAAAAAGATTGATGCTGAAGTTGATGATCAATCTAATTGGAATCCGAACATAATTCTATTTAGTGGTCAAAGTGATCATCAACGATTTTTATTAGAGCTAAGTAAAACAGTATCAGGACGAACAGGAATTGTTACTAATTTTAAACTTATTCTCGATAAAAACAATGATAAACCATTAAAACGTACTGAACAAATAGTTAGAGATGAGGCTTTTATCGAACTTGGTATTTTTGCAAGACAAATAAAGGTTGCTAATATCTATAACGGTATTACAAATATTGCCACTACTTTTGGATTCTCTGGTGTTGAGCCTAATACCATTATGATGGGATGGCCAAAAGGTTTAGAAAATTCGGAAGAATATTCTAAAATGACTGAAACCTTATTACATTTGGATTATAATTTATTGTATTTGGATTTTGATAAAAATACAAAATTTGGCAACTATCAAACTGTTGATTTATGGTGGAGAGAAACAGATAGCAAAAATGCAGAAATGATGCTAAATATTGCAAGGTTTATCATTGCATCTCCAAGATGGAATAATACAAATATTAGAGTTTTATTTGTAAATAATAATAATGTAGATAGTAATATAATTCATTCGAAAATCTCCAGTCTAGTTGAGAATTTGCGAGTAAATGTTACAATTAAGATTATTAATAATGCCGTAGAACAAATTCCTTTTTATAATATAATTGAGCAACAATCAAAATTTACCGATTTAACATTAGTAGGAATTCCGAATTACAAAATTGAAAAACAGACCGAATTTATTCTTAAAACAAACCATTTATTTGAAGCTATTGGCTCTACTCTATTGATTAAAGCGGCAGATAATTTTAACGAACTTGACTTAGACTTAACTAATAAAAAAAGGAAAATTAAAAAGAATAAAAAGAGATAAATCGTAAAATTATTCTAACTACTTATTTTTGTTGCGTTTGTTATAATTTTTATCTCCTCTGGTTTTAGGTTTGCTATATTTTTTTGAAATGGTACGTTTATAAGAACCTCCTAAGTTTACTTTTTTATTTTTATCTTTCTTTTCGTGAAAACCTGATCCAAATGATTCATCTCTTGATTTATGATTTGTACTACTAGGCTCATAATCTTTAGGTTGCTCTTCTATAGTAAGTCTTTTTGAAATTTCAATATCCACAGGAAATTCTATTTCAGGAATTTCCATATTCATTAATTCTTCAATAGCTTCTTTAGCTGGTTGTTCTTTTTCAGTATAAAATAAAAGAGAGGTTCCCTCCTTCTCTGCTCTTCCAGTTCTACCAATTCGATGCATATAATTTTCAGGAAAAGATGGTGTATCAAAATTTACAACATGCGAAATTTGATCAATATGTAGACCTCGTGACATAACATCTGTTGTAACCAGAATTCTTGTTTTATTCTTATTGAAATTTTCTATAGATCGAATTCTATAATTCTGAGTTTTATTTGAGTGTATTACAGCAACTTGAAATCCAAATTCCTCTTCTAAAACTTGGAATAATCTATCAGCACTTCTTTTGTTTGAAACAAATACTAATACTTTGTTATATAAATCTTTATCATTAAGTAAGTGAATTAAAAGATTAATCTTAGTATAGAAATTTGGAACACTATAACACGATTGTGAAATATTATCAAGAGGTGTTCCGCTAACTGCTATTGATATGTTTTTTGGTCCTTTAAAAAAATCGTTGATTAGTACATCTACATCATCGGTCATCGTAGCCGAAAACATGATATTTTGTCGACGCTCTGGTAATAACTCAAATATATTATTTAACTGAAATCTAAACCCTAAATCTAGCATTACATCTACTTCATCAATCACTAATTTTTTAATCGATTTTAATTTTAGAGCTCTGCTAAGTACCAAATCATATAACCTACCAGGTGTTGCAACAATAATATCTGCACCATGTGCTAAAGTTTGTTGTTGCGAATTTATATTTACTCCTCCATAAACACCAATAACACGATTGGATAAATATTTACTAAACTTTTCAATTTCTTTGGTTACTTGTAAAACTAATTCACGTGTGGGAACTAATACCAATACTCTTGGGGTGTTTTGTTTAGAAAACTTAAGATCTTGAAGTATTGGTAACATATAAGCAAGCGTTTTACCTGTACCGGTTTGCGCTATACCCACCATGTCTTTACCAGATAGAATTACTGAAAATGCCTGATCTTGTATTGGAGTTGGTTTTTCAAAACCTAAATCCTCAATTGCATAATGTAATTGATTTGATATTGTAAAATCTGTAAAAGAATCCATTGTTATAATTTGTTGCAAAAATAGGCTTTTTAAAGATAATGTATCTAAACTTTAAAAAAGTTTAATTATAGAGAGATTACAGCCTCTACAATTCCTTGAATTCTAAATTCATCAGATAATATGATGGGTTGGTATTTTTTGTTTTTTGATCTAGGTTTTAAAACAACCAACTTGCCTGTATGATGATATTCTTTAATAGTAGCTTCATCATCAATTAATGCAACAACCTTATCTTTGTTTTCGGCATGCTGTTGTTGTCTAATTAGAACTAAATCTCCTTCATTAATTCCTGCATCATCCATAGAATCTCCTTTTGCCCTTAATAAAAAATATTTATGCCCTTTTTTTATTAATTTAATTGAAATAGGTATTTCAGCTTCAACATTTTCTTCAGCAAAAATTGGTAAGCCACAAGCTACACTCCCTAATAAAGGGATTTTTATCGTTTGTTCTCTTGTACCAAAATTTTCAGTAATTTCAAATTCCAACAATTGAAAGCTTCCATCTTGCTTTCTACTTAGTAGTCCTTTTTTCTCCAGATCATTAATAATAACGGAAGCAGAACGTGGTGATTTATAGTCTAATTCTCTCATTAATTCTCTAACACTAGGAGTTTTACCAAAATCAAATAAATGTTTTCTAATGGTCTTTAGAGCTTGCAATTCTATTTTTGAAATCTTATTAAACATACACAAATATACATTTTATATACAGTTTAACAAAATTGTTTTTAATAATATTTGTTTGATGAAAATAGAGATTGATTTTGGGAAAATATTCTTATAAAGTTTACTTCTTCTTTGGCATCGGTCCGCGCAAATGAATAATTAATCCATTTAGAAAATTGCGTAAAATCTGATCTCCACATTCTACATACTTGGGATGATTTTCATTTCTAAACAGCGCTCCTAATTCACTTTTAGAAGCCTTAAAGTCGACTAAAGCAAGAATTTTTACTATATCCTCATCACGCAAACTATGTGCTACGCGAAGCTTTTTCATTATATCATTATTTGTTAAGCCCATGTTTTAAATCAGTTTGTAATAATTAATTATTTTTCTCTAAAAGTAATTCCCAATTTATTTTGGATTTCATCAATTTTCTGCATTTCATTTGGTAAGATCAATGCAATAGAAAATCCTCTTTTTCCGGCTCGGGCGGTTCTTCCACTTCTATGCGTGTAATATTCTAATTTCTCAGGCAATTGGTGATGTATTACATAGGCAAGATCACTAACATCAATTCCACGTGCAGCAACATCAGTTGATATTAATGTTTGAATACTTTTATTTTTAAAAGCACGCATTACTTTATCACGTTCTTTTTGTTGCATATCTCCTTCTAAAGCTCCAACTGAAAATCCTTCTTCAATTAGAGAATTTGCCAATTTTTGTGTTCCTGCTTTTGTTCTACAGAAGATAATTCCTCTTGCTTCGTAATTTTTATCTAAAAAGTCCTCAATGACAGCAACTTTATCTTTTATTGTAGTTTTTATAAACTGATGTGTAATATTTGCATTTACCAAAGCACCTTTGTTTACTTCAACTTTCTCAGCTTTAGGCGACATATATTTTTTTATGATCAAAATAATTTCTTCTGGCATTGTAGCAGAAAAAAGCCATGTTTTTTTTGATTTTCCAGTATATCTTAATATTCTATTTAAGTCTAATTTAAAACCCATACTCAGCATTTCATCAGCTTCGTCTAAAACAAGTGTGTTTACATGCTTTAAATTAATCTCTCCTCTTTCAATTATATCGATCAATCTACCCGGCGTTGCTACAACAATATGAGTTGTCCTCTTTAAATTGGCTAATTGTTTATCTATTTTTTCGCCTCCATAAATAGCCTCTACAAAAATATTTTCCCCTTCAATGTATTTGGTAAATTTGAATAATTGCTTTTTAATTTGTTGTGCTAATTCTCGTGTAGGCGACAGGATTAATGTTTGAATTACAGGATTTTCAGCATCAATTTGCTGTAAAATTGGCAAACCATAAGCTGCTGTTTTTCCTGTTCCGGTTTGGGCTAAGCCAATAAAATCAGTTTTATTTTCCAATAAAATCGGAATTGTTTTTTCCTGTATTTCAGTTGGAGTTTTAATTCCAAGTTCATTTAATGCTTTAATAAAATCTTTACGAACTCCTAACTCTAAGAATGTTGACATTTTTTTTTGTTTAGAATGCAAAAATACGGATAACTAAATTCAGAAATTAATAATTTAAGGTTAAAATTATTTTTTATGAGCTTTTACATAAATCTTTAGCATTATCCCTAATTTTTTTATGCTTTCTTTTATCAATATTTAATTCATTTAATAAATTTTGATTATCACATATATCTTTACAAAGTACATATCCATTATCTAAAAAAACTTGTTTTTCTTTTTTAGTAAGTGTGGTTAGAGAGGTAATTGGGAAAAGACCATATTTATTTATCTGATCTTTTAAACTTTTACCCTTTGGATAATCCCAACTTACTAATTTTAAGCCAGCACACTCTCCAAACTGTATAGCATCTGAAGAAAAACGTGTATTTGTATAGATCCAACCTTGATGAAATTTTAGTTCTTTTCCTTCATTTATTTTACATTGCTTTTTTAAATCTAAAAATCTGGAATGGATATAAAGCGGAATTTTAACATCATTTACCTTGCCCTGTCTATTGTGAAATTTACATTCTACCATATAATGATGTGTATTATTTTTCGCAATAACATCTACTTCGTGACTTACGCAATAACCGGAAAGAGTTATACCAACTTCGGTTTTAAAACTTTCTTTATCTAATATTTTAGCAACAAATTTTTCAAAAGGAAACCCAGAAGGACCAAACTCCATAATGGCTTTTTTTAGTTTGTATCTCGAAGCACAACAAGGTTTTTGCTTATTTTTATTTAGCATATTATATGCCATCTGATAAATTTTCTTTGTAGTTATCCCATTGTATAATTTACTTTGAATCTCCGAAGCAATCTTTTGAATTACCTGCTCTTCTGCTTCTGTTTTTCTTAAGGATTTAATCAATTTATCTATTTCAAAATCAACTTGTTTACCTGAGTATTTAATTATTTTTGTCATTTATTCTAAATTGGTTATTTGTAAATTGAATTCTTTAAAGATACCAAGTTCTTCCTAATTATATCATACAGTCTCACTATTACTTTATAAAAGTAATTATTTTTCAATATTTATACTGTGCAAAATAAGGTCACTTGTTTAATTTGATTATTTTTGCAAATTCAAAAACTAATTTAAAATGGATTCAAAAATATATATAATTGCTTTATTTTTATTATTTTCAATTTCAGTAAAATCACAAGATCTTACTGTTTTATATGAGAAAGTAAACAAAGCTGTAGTAGTAGTTTTAACCGAACAAAAAGAGTTTATAAAATCGGGTTCAAGTACAAAATCCGTCACTTCTAGTGGATTAGGATCTGGTTTTATGATTTCAGATACAGAAATAATAACAGCAGCACATGTTGTTCAGATTGCAGATAATATTAAAGTGAAATTTATTGATGGAGAAGAAATTCCTGCAAAAGTAATTTCATCATATATTCATGCAGATGTTGCTTTACTGAAACTTATTTGGCCTAAGAAAAATGCAAAAACTGTAAAATTAGCCGATTCTGATAAAGTAAAGATTGGCGAAAAGGTATTTGTTGTTGGAGCTCCTTTCGGTCTTGGTCATTCACTTTCCTCAGGATATATTAGTGGTATTATGAAAGATACAAATGATAAAAATCCTTTTACAATTTCTGAATATTTTCAAACAGATGCTGCAATTAATCAAGGTAATTCCGGAGGGCCGATGTTTAATATGAATGGTGATGTTATAGGTGTTGTTAGCAATATACTATCTCAATCTGGTGGATTTCAAGGGATTGGTTTTGCTGCAACTTCAAATATTTCTCAAAAATTATTAATAGATAATAAAATGATTTGGACCGGGACAAAAATAATTCCTCTTACAGGTAAAATGGCAAATATTTTGAATGTACCTCAAGAGAGTGGTTTATTGGTACAGCAGGTTGTTAATACTTCTCCTTTGGGGATTATAGGTTTAAAAGGTGGTGATACCGAGATTTCTATAGCAGGTGAACAAATTATTATAGGTGGAGATATCATTCTTTCTATAAACGGGCTTAAATTTGAATTGAATGATGATACTTTGGTTAAAGTAGCAAAAATGTCTTCAGAACAATATGAAGGAAAATCTTTCGAACTAAAAGTATTACGTGATGGTAAAATAATTACCTTAGGTAGTAGAAAATAATTTTTTATGAAATCTGATATAAACCATAAACACTTTATAATCTATAAACCTTATGGATATTTGAGTCAGTTTATCGTTAACGGAAAGAAAAAAAAAGCACAGAAATTATTGGGAGAATTATTTGATTTTCCCGAAGGAACTATGGCTGTTGGAAGGTTAGATGAAAAATCAGAAGGTTTATTGATTTTAACTACCAATGGTAAAACAAGTTATTATTTTACAAGTGGTAAAGTAGAAAAAGAATACTATGCACAAGTAGATGGTGAAATAACTGATATAGCTTTAGAAAAACTAAAAAATGGAGTTGAGATTGGTATTGAAGGAGTAAAATATATTACAAAACCCTGTAAGGCTAATAAAATAGTAAATTTTCCTAAGCTACCAGAAAGAGCGCGTAAGATTAGAGATGATCGCCATGGGTTAACCAGTTGGGTTTCAATAACATTACGTGAAGGTAAATTCAGACAAGTAAGAAAAATGACTGCAGCTGTTGGTTTTCCAACCTTGCGATTGGTAAGAGTTAGAATAGATAATATAGTGATGGATGATATAAAAGCAGGAGAAGTTAGAGAACTAAAAAATATTTAAATACATAAATAATCATTAAAACGATATGAATAATCTTACACATGCTATAAACGACTATCTAATATCATTAGGAGTTTCTGATTCTTTGGCAAAATATATTAATATGTTTGCTTTGTTATTGATTGCACTTATTATTATTTATTTTATTGACTTTTTAATAAAAAAATTGTTATTAAACACTTTTGCTGCTATTTCTTCCAAGTCAAAATCAAATTTTGATGACCTCTTAATAAAAAATAGAACCCCTAGAAAGATTGCTCATATAGTGCCTTTAATATTGGCTTATAAATTTATACCAATAATTTTTGTTGATTTTCAAGAGCTTCAAATTTATTTACAAAAGATTATTTTAATATTTAGTGTTTTCTTGATTTTGATAACAATTAAAAGTTTTTTAGATACTCTTCGAGATTATTTTAAAACTTTATCCCGTTTAAAAGATAAACCAATAAATAGCTTTATTCAGGTTATTATGATTTTTGCATGGATTACCGGAATTATATTCATTATTGTAATTATAACCGACATCTCTGTTTGGAAATTTATCACTGCCATGGGCGCTGCTTCGGCAGTTATATTATTGATATTTAAAGATACTATTATGGGATTTGTAGCAAGTATCCAAGTATCAATTAATGATATGGTACGTATTGGTGATTGGATAACTTTTGAAAAATATGGTGCTGATGGTGATGTAACTGAAATAAATCTAGCTACTGTTAAAGTTCAAAATTTTGATAAAACAATTACAACAATTCCTACTTATGCTTTAATTTCCGACTCATTTAAAAACTGGAGAGGTATGAACGAATCCGGTGGAAGACGTTTAAAAAGAGCATTAAATATTAATTTAAGTAGCGTTAAGTATCTTACTGATAACGAAATAGATAAACTCAAGAAAATTGAATTAATAAAGGGTTATTTAGAAACTAGACAAAACGATATTAACCAATATAATAAGAAAACCAACATCAATAAAGAAGAGCTAATTAATGGTAGAAATCTTACTAATATTGGCGTTTTTAGAAAATATATTGAAGTGTATCTTGAAAATCATTCAGCAATAAATAAAGACATGATGATTATGGCAAGACAATTGGCTCCGACAACTCAGGGAATTCCAATTGAAATATATGCTTTTAGCAGTGATAAACGATGGAAGAATTATGAATATATCATGTCGGATATTTTTGACCATATCATTGCAGCTATTCCATATTTTAATTTAGAAATATTTGAACTACCAGATAATTCGAGTTTTAAGAATTAATCTGATCTGAAATTAGTTTAAATTTGATATTCAAAAATATTTAAACATATTCCTACGAGACTATCATAATTATTATCAATAGTTTCAATATCTTTATCAAAAATATTTATAGCAATGACCATTTCACAATTAAAATACCTTTTAGCTGTAGCTGAATATAAAAATTTCACATTAGCAGCAGAAAAGAGCTATGTTACACAGCCAACTTTAAGTATGCAAATTCAAAAATTGGAAGAAGAATTAGGTGTGAAAATTTTTAATAGAAAAAAGAAACCTATTGAGGTTACTCCAATCGGACAAAAAATTGTAGAGCAGGCAAAACTTATTGTAAGTGAAAGTAATAGAATTGTAGATATTGTTGACCAACAAAAAGGTTTTATTGGAGGTGATTTTAAATTGGGAATCATACCTACTATTATTCCTACACTTCTTCCCTATTTTTTAAAAACCTACCTAAAAAAATATCCTAAAGTAAATTTAATAATAGAAGAACTCACTACCGAAGAAATTATCAAAAAATTAATTAACGGGCATATCGATGCCGGAATTGCTGCTACGCCTTTAGAGAATTCCAATATTACCGAAAAGGTATTATATTACGAACCTTTTGTAGGTTTTGTGTCTAAAAGTCATCGCTTGTTTAAAAAAGAGTTTCTTTATGAAGAAGATCTAGATATAAATGATATTTTACTACTAGAAGATGGTCATTGTTTTAAAGACAATATTATAAACTTGTGTAATTCGATTAAATCTGTAAATAAGCAACATTTTCAATTAGAAAGTGGAAGTATAGAAACTCTAATTAAATTATCAAAAGAAGCATTAGGAATGACTTTATTACCTTATTTACACACATTAGATTTGAATGAAGGTGATAAAAAATTACTAAAACCATTTACAGGAACTGTACCTGCCAGAGAAGTAAGTTTGATATACCACAAATCACAATTAAAGTTACAACTAATTGATTCACTAAAAAGTACAATTGATAGTTTAATTCGTGGTGCTATCGCTTTTCACGACGTAAAAATTATAAGTCCAATACAAAAAAAGAGGAGCTAAAATAGCTCCTCATTGTTATTAATTTATTACTGCAAAACAAACATTTAATTCCGGTTTGTTAGCGGTAAATTGATGTAACCAAATTCTAAGTTCTTCAAGCTCAAAAGGTAATAATCTCCTTGTGGCCTTTTCAAGTTCTTTGCAAAATAACTCCACATCGAAACTCACTTTTTTTAGAACAGTTTTGGTGTATTCAAAAATTGCTCTCGGCATAGCATTTTAATTTTATTTATAGAACGTTTTTAAATCAATAATAGTATAGATTTCTCTAGATATTGACGTCTAAATATACGAAAAAAATTAAAATAATTAAGCAGAAATCTTAGATATTTTTTCAAATAAAGCTGTTGCTTTGTTTTCCAAGTCCTTACTTATACCCTTATAATGACTTGATTTATTTTCAACACCTTTTTCATGAATTTTTACAATTAATGCATCAAATGACTCAATTGCTTCATCGATAATTTTATCTGCTTTAGCACTTACTTTTTCATCACTTGTTAATTGACAAATGTAGCATTCTTCAATAACTTCCGATAAAACATTATTGATATCTTTTTTTAAATTTTTAATACTCGCCATTTTTATTAAATTTTAGGTTGCAAAAATACAAAAAATATAGTTATTATATGCTTTGTATTTTTCAAGAGTTTTTTTTCTGAACATTCTATTTCTTATAAAACTTTTTATATTTAAAATAAGCCCAAATACTTAAGATTACAGATAACAACAACCAACCCCAAATTTGATTTGGAATTGCTGCAGATTCACC
>DAOUQH010000102.1 GCA_030625645.1 Flavobacteriia bacterium
GGTTGTATTGAAAAAGTAGAAGTACTTTCATTTGTAGATAAAGGCTTGTCAATTGATTGGATGGTTGAAGCAGGTGCTAAAGTGCAAAACCTTTTAACCAAAGGCTCACTAAATCATTTAACACATCAGTTAAGAAAAACACCCGAACAACATTTTAAAGGTATTGTTAATGTAATTGAATTGGCTAAAAAAAATGGCATTGAAACCAATGTATATCTAGAAGACTGGAGTAATGGTATGAATAATTCCCCTGAATATGTATATCAATTTTTGGATTTTTTAAGTACACAACCTATTAAGCGTGTTTTATTACCTGATACATTAGGAGTTTTATCGCCAAGTGATTCATATAAATTTATTTCTGAAATACACTCTAAATATCCAAATATACATTTCGATTTTCATGCTCATAATGATTACGATTTTGGTGTTGCAAATGTATTTGAAGCAATAAAAGCTGGTGCAAATGGAATTCACCTAACTTTAAACGGAATGGGAGAAAGAGCTGGTAATGCCCCTTTGGCAAGTGTTGTTGCTGTAATTAATGATTTTTTACCCGAAATTAAAATATCTGTTAATGAAAAAGCATTATATTCTGTAAGTAAATTAGTAGAAACTTTTTCTGGCTTTAGAATACCGGTAAACAAACCTGTACTTGGAGAAAATGTATTTACCCAAACAGCGGGAATACACGCAGATGGAGATAGTAAGCATAATCTTTACTTTAATGATTTGATGCCTGAACGTTTTGGTAGAAAACGCCAATATGCACTTGGAAAAACATCTGGTAAGGCCAATATTCAAAAGAATTTAGAAGAGTTAGGATTACATTTAAGTGATGAAGAAGTTGCACAAATAACCAAACGTATAATTGAACTTGGAGATAAAAAAGAAGTAGTTACCCAAGATGACCTTCCTTATATCATTAGTGATGTTTTACGAAGTAATTTATATGAAGAAAAAATAAAAATTGACTCTTATGTATTAACACATTCCAAAGGATTACGCCCATCTACTACAGTTTCGGTTAGTATTGAGGAGGAAACTTTTGAAGAACATGCACAAGGTGATGGTCAATTTGATGCTTTTATGAATGCACTTAAAAAAGTGTATAATAGTAAAGATATGGAATTGCCAAAGTTAACAGATTATATAGTGAGAATTCCTCCAGGATCAGCATCCGATGCATTATGTGAAACTGTAATTACCTGGAAAAAAGGAGAAAAAATATTTAAAACCAGAGGTTTAGATTCCGATCAAACTGTTTCGGCAATTGTGGCAACACAAAAAATGCTTAATATAATATAAACTCAATCTGCTTTAAGCTGATAAAACCAATATATAATTTGCTTATGACTTAATGTCTAAGCTTAAAACTAAAAAAATGAATTTAAATATAGCACTTTTAGCCGGAGACGGTATAGGACCAGAAGTAATCGATCAAACTGTTAAAGTTTGTGATGCAGTAGCAACAAAATTTAATCACCAAATTAATTGGACATCTGCTTTGACAGGAGCTGCAGCAATTGATGCTGTTGGTGATCCTTATCCACAAGAAACACATGATATTTGTTTAAAATCAGATGCTGTTTTATTTGGAGCAATTGGTCATCCAAGATTTGACAATGATCCTTCTGCAAAAGTTAGACCAGAGCAAGGTTTATTAAAAATGCGTAAAAAATTAGGTCTGTTTGCTAATATTCGTCCCACATTTACTTTTCCTTCTTTAATTGATAAGTCACCTTTAAAAAGAGAAAGAATTGAAGGTACTGATCTAGTTTTCTTAAGAGAATTGACCGGAGGGATTTATTTTGGAGAAAAAGGAAGAAAAGATAATGGCGAAACTGCTTTTGATAACTGTGTTTACACAAGAGCCGAAGTTACCAGATTAGCTAAAAAAGGGTTTGAATTAGCAATGACAAGAAGCAAAAAATTATGCTGTGTTGATAAAGCCAATGTATTGGAAACATCTCGTTTATGGAGAGAAACTGTGCAAGGTTTAGAAAAAGATTATCCAGAAGTTGAAGTAAGTTATGAATTTGTTGATGCAGTAGCCATGCGCTTAGTACAATGGCCAAACTCCTATGATGTTTTAATTACCGAAAATTTATTTGGAGATATTTTAACCGATGAAGCATCAGTGATTTCTGGATCTATGGGATTAATGCCATCAGCATCTGTAGGAGAAAAAACTTCGCTATACGAGCCAATTCACGGTTCTTATCCACAAGCTGCAGGAAAAGATATTGCAAACCCATTGGCTACTGTTTTATCTGCAGCAATGATGTTTGAAGATGCTTTTGGATTAAAAGAAGAAGCTAAAGCAATTAGAGACGTTGTTAATAAATCTTTAGAAAAAGAAATTGTAACGGAAGATTTAGCAGATGGTGGAAAAGCTTATAAAACCAGCGAAGTTGGAGATTGGTTAGCAATAAATTTGTAAATAATATAGAACTATTTTAAAGCGTTCAAATAATTTGGACGCTTTTTTTTGAATTATTTTTAATAAAAATAATATTTTTTAATAAAATACATTTTACAACAACAGTAATTGACTACTTTTGCAAATGATTTTAATATAGAATATGACACTTACACAACTTGAAAAGCAAGAAAAAGAAATTGGTAAAAAACTATATGATTACCAACATAGTGCAATTGATAATATTTTTACCTACATAAACAATAATCCTACTAATTTTAATTTGCTTTATCAACTTCCAACTGGAGGAGGTAAAACAGTAATTTTTTCTGAAATTGCTCGTCGATATATTGAAACAACTCAAAAAAGAGTTTTAATCTTAACACACCGAATTGAGTTAAGTAAACAAACCTCCAATATGCTTACGGAGTTTGGTGTAAATAATAAAGTAATTGATAGTAATGTAAAACAGATTGACAGCACAGATAAATACGAGTGTTTTGTTGCCATGGTTGAAACTTTGAACAATCGTTTAAAGGAAGAAAAAGTTGAAATACAGGATATTGGAATGGTAATCGTTGATGAGGCTCATTATAATTCTTTTAGAAAAATTTTTAAGTATTTTGAAAATTGTTTTATTTTAGGAGTTACTGCCACACCTTTAAGCTCAAATATTAACTTACCAATGCATGAAATCTATAATGATTTAATTGTTGGAGAAAATATTACCTCATTAATCCAGAGCGGATTTTTAGCAAAAGGAGAGACGTATTCTTTTAATGTAAATTTAACTTCATTAAAAATTGGAATTAATGGTGATTATACTGTAAAATCATCAGAAGAGCTTTATGTTCAAAATACAATGCAAACCAAACTGTTAAATGCCTATGAACAGCAATCTCTTGGTAAAAAAACATTAATTTTTAACAATGGTATTAATACATCAAGATTTGTTTATTATACATTTTTAAAAGCAGGCTACGACGCTAAGTATATAGACAATACAAATACAAAAGAAGAAAGAAAAAAGATATTACATTGGTTTAAAAACACTCCTGATGCTATTTTAACTTCTGTTGGAATATTAACAACAGGATTTGATGAACCAACTATAGATTCAATTATCATAAATAGAGCTACAAGATCTTTGGCATTATACTTTCAAATGATTGGTAGAGGATCAAGAGTTCTTAACGATAAGAAAAGTTTTAAGATTTTAGATTTAGGTAATAATGTTGCCCGCTTTGGTTTATGGACTGACGATATTGATTGGGGTTATATTTTTAAAAATCCTAATTACTTTATTGAAAACCTGTCAAGTGATGAAGATATTGAAAGAAGATTCTCCTATGAATTACCTGATGTAGTTCGTGAAATGTTTTCAAAATCTAAAGATATAAGTTTTGATGTTAAGGCTCAATATAAAGAAACGCTACATACACATGAAAAATCAAAAATAGTATTAGAAAAATCTGTTGAGCAACATGCCAAAATGTGTGCTGAGAATAGTGAAGATGTTTTTGATGCTCAAATTCTTTCAAGAGAGCTAAATGATGATATTGCTTACAGAATAAAACAATATTCCTATTGTATTATGAAAAGCTCTAATAATTATGTAAAATGGCTTGAGGAGGATTATAAAAGAAAATTAAGAGTTAAAATAAGCCAGGGTTTTAACTAATAACTCGAATTCCAATAAATAATTGCTATTAATTTATCATATTCTACAAAAGATTATCCTGGATAAAATATAATAAACAATAAAATATTTTATGTTATTTGGAATCATTCTAAATAATATTATATTTGCACGATATTTTTAAATTATTTAAAATGTTTACAAAAAAACTTCTAGTAATAAGCAACATTATTTTTGTTGTAATTATTTCTATTCTTATTTATATTTTAGTCTTTACAGGTACAGAAATGGTAAAACTACCAAATGATAACCGTATTACTGTAAAATATGAACCCGACCTACATGAACTAGTTCTGGATGAGATGAGAGATTATCTAGAAGTCATCAATGAGATTCAACAAGGTTTAGCAGAAAATAATTCACAAAAAATTGTAACAGCAGCAACAAGACAAGGTCAAGTTTCACTAGAAGCAACTCCAGTTAGGTTATTAAAATTATCTCCTTTAGCATGTAAAACAATGGGGTTTAAAGGTCATAATATTTTTCAGGCAATTGCTGATAGTGCCAGAATCAATTTTAATCGTACAACAACAATCAATCAATTAGCCGAATTGACAAATAACTGTATTGCTTGCCATAGAACTTATAAATTGGAAATGGATTAATTACCTATTTTTTTCTTCAATCCATTTTGACAAGTATTTTGTACTCTGCAAAGTATGATGTAGCAAAATGCTACCCATAATATTTTGTAATCTATGATTTTCTATATTTTTTTTTATATCGTTTATTCTATAAAGAAATTCATTTTCAAATTTTTCTTTGGTAAAACAATTATTAATTATTTTAATTCCGTTTAGTTGAGAAGTATTCCATATTTCCTCATGATTATATAGTTCTACTGCTTTTTTAGCAAAATCATTAAGGTTATCGGTAATAAAACCATTCCATGAATGGTCACCATGCATTGCCTCTGCCCCAACGCTTGTTGTTACACTAGGAGTTCCAAATTGCATGGCTTCTAGTAATTTACCTTTTAATCCGGCACCAAATTGTAAAGGTGCAAGGCAGATCCTTGAATTAACAAAAGCTTCTTCCTTACTTTCTGCCCAACCTTTAATAATAAATCCTTCTTTTTCGTTATGAAGTTGTTTTACCTTATCAGGAAGATAGGCTCCATAAATATAAAGTTGAGTATTAGGTAGTTCATTTCTAATTATCTTCCATATAACATTTTTTAAATATAAGACAGCAGTATAATTTGGTTCATGTTTAAAATTACCAATGGTCATAAAATTTTTACGACTAGCATAATTTGGATATTTATGCATATCCGATAAGGATAAATTGTTAACCAAAAAAGGTATATAGAACAAAAATGATTTCTCAATTTTAAAAGTATTAACTAGTAAATTATACTCAAATTTAGAAATAATTAGAGAAAGATCACAACGATAAATACTGGCAATTTCACGTTTAGCAATATCATTTACTAAGTATTTTAATGATATTATATCATTATTATTTGATGCTTTTTGACGGGCTTTTCTTAAAAAATGTAAATCCTCGGTATCTAAAATTCTAATCGCATTTGGGCAATTTTCATTAACTCTCCATCCAAATTGTTCTTCAGTTAAAAACCTATCAAACAAAACAATATCAGGATTTACCTCAAGTATTAAATCATCAAAAGAAGCGTTGTTTAATTCAATAGAATAGGTTCTAATTTTTAATTCTTCTAAAGGAAAAGAGTTGTCTGTTTTTGCTGCGGAACTTACAAAAGTAATTTTATATTTATTCCTCAGAAATAAGCGGATAAGCTGCATCATTCTGGTTCCTGCAGCAGTAGAATTTGGTTCTGGCCAAACAAACCCAATAATCAAAAGAGTTTTCATTATCTAAAAAAGATATAACACTAAAAATAAAACATAAAGCCAAAGCTTATTCGCATGGCATCTCTGCTTTTTGAATCGTTAATGAAAATATCATTAAGATAGCCATTTGCATCTAGATCTTTAACACCATAATTTAATTCTAGTCCAACAGTCATTGTTTCATAAGCATCATACATAAAATTAAAAATACCGTAGTAGTGAGAATGATCAAGATCTCCTTGTAAAGCAATACTTATGTCAGATACATCATCATATAAATATCTTTCGGCATCTTTAAAATCATAACTTGTAAATCCGAAAACTACATTAGAGTGTAATTTTTTATTAAAAAAATATTCATACGATGCCCATCCGCCAATAGCTGGTGTAGGTTCCATTTCATCTTTAGAATTAGGATACCCATCATAACCTAAACCTGCAACACTAGTCATATATGCAGTAATACCCTTTCCTCCTACCAATTGAAATTGGAAATTATTTCTTTCATGCTTATAAATTCCTGAAAGAGCTAAACCATATCCATAAAAATTATCGGAATTACTATCTAGGGAATATCTTACACTTCTTAAAATAGAAGATAAGCGTATATGCCCCCATTCATGTTTATTTTCAATTGCCATAGCCAAATCTGGGGTACTTTGATATTCTTCATTAAGTAAAGGTTCAAATTCTTCAAATCTAATATAATCAGTTATTGGTGCTTCCAAGCTAATTTCATATTTCCAATTGGTATTACTAAAAGTATTGAAGTATTTTACGTGAGGAGATCTTACCCAAACACCAGAAGGAGGACCTTCCCATTCCATAATATTAGGCCAAAGATTTTCATCTCCAAAGGTATTCCAGTTTTGTCCTATTTGCCAATGATCTGATTCTATATAGGCTTTTCTTAATCTCATATGCCCGTTTCCTCCCCAAAAATCCCATTCAACAACCGCTTTTACTTCTCTTCCACTATCAAAAATAAAATCTGATTCAAATTTCATTTGTGTTTGATACATATCAATTTTAAAGCTATCAGTGTCATCTGAACCAAAAACATTAATCAACCCAACATTAAAAGTTTCATTATCCTGCAAACCACCAAAAAGATCATAGTAAGCGTTTAACTTCATATTAACACCCAAACTACTTTTATATTTTGGCTTGTTGTTTATTGAATCTTTTGATACTACAGTTAAATATCTATCCTGACCATAGGATAAAGAAATTGTTAAAAACAATAGGAAAAATAAAGGGCTTGATTTCATAATTATAGGGTTGTTAATTGATTTACTAATTTAATAAAAAAAGGCTTAAGTTTTAAACTTAAGCCTTTTTTTATTAAATATCAACTAGTAATAATACTACTTCCATTGTTTTGCTACAGCATCTGCATATTCAGGAGCTACTTTTGAAGCTGAAGAAGGATCTGTTATATCAATACTAACAACACCCAATAATTGTTTGCCCTTTTCAAATTTAAGATTATAGACAACAGTTTCTAATGCATAAGTTTCAGAAGTATAAGTTCTTGTTTCAGAAGGCACATAAGTTCCTCCATAACCATAACCATAAGGAGAATAAACACTACCATAATAGCCGCCAAAACCACCATAATAACCTCCATAACCACCATAGCTTGCAGGATATCCACCTGTAGAATAACCGCCAGTTTCAGAAGTAACTATTTCTTTACTTTTATCTTTAAGGACTGTTAAAACTACACCTTCATAACCTTCTGCTTTTATGATGCTAATAACTTTATCAACTTCTGCACTTGAACGTTTTTGGTTATGCTTCATAGAAGGGAATTTCTTGTAGCTTTCAGTAGCATCGATTCCTTTTGCTCTAAGTCTATCTGCAATTTCTTGCTCAAAACGTTGGCGAGAAACCATATCATCAGATCTAGCAATAACAAGAATTTTTTCATTCTTAATTGAGCTAATGTTATCTGCTTTCCAAGAATCTGTAACTTTAACAGAAGAACAACTAGAAACTAATACTAATGTTACTAAAGTTAAAAATAATAAGAATTTTTTCATTTTTTTTTA
>DAOUQH010000123.1 GCA_030625645.1 Flavobacteriia bacterium
ATTTCACAAATAATTTAAAGAGAAAAAGCAGAGGAGTTAAGCAAGCAGGATTTGTTGTATTACATCAAACATTTATGCCAAGTGTACTAATTGAAACAGGTTTTATTACCAATAAAAATGAAGGGTCATTCTTAAATTCAAAATCTGGGCAAGAAAAAATAGCAAAAGAAATTGCTAATGCAATACTAAATTATAAAAAGCATTTAGATACAAATACAGTAGTCGAGTTACAAAATGACAATAGTAATGTTAAAGATAAGAATGTATATGAAGGTGTAGATTTTAAAGTACAAATAGCTTCTGGAAGAAAAAAATTACAATTAAAATCATATAATTTCAAAGGTTTAAAAAATGTTGAGCGTGAGAAAGTTGGTAAGATGTATAAATATTACTACGGAAAAACCAATAATTATGATGAAATAAAGAAGATACAAGCCAAGACAAAAAAACAAGGTTTTACATCATCATTTTTGGTTGCCTATAAAAATGGTAAAAAAGTAGATGTAAATAAATTATTGAAAGAAGGAAAAGTTAATTAACTTTTTACTCATATAAATTATTTGTATCATTGCTATACTAAATTCAATATTTTGAAAATGTCTAGAGAACTTAAAACAGGTATTGTTTCTGCCCTTATAATTATCCTTTTTATTTGGGGTTATAATTTTTTAAAAGATACAAGCTTTACCGATAATACAAGAACCTTTTATGCTGAATATAATAACGTGCAAGGTTTAATACCTACTAGCCCGGTAATGATTAACGGACTAAGAGTTGGTAAGGTTTCTGATATTACATTCCATCCAACAAAAGCAGGGGTACTTGTAGCGCATATAGAGTTGAAAAATGAAATTAAATTTTCAAAGAATAGCATTGCCCAAATTTTTAGCCCAGATTTTATTAGCGGAAAATCATTAAAAATTGAATTGGTAGAAGATTCAGCTGATATCGCCAAAAATCACGATACATTGATAGGAGTAATTGATGAAGGTATTTTAGGAATGCTTAATGAACAGATTGCACCATTACAAAGTAAAGTGGAAAGTTTTATTGTGGATACAGATTCTGTTATGCTCAATATAAATAAAATTTTAAATGTTACAAATAGAGAAAATATTGCAGAATCGTTAGATAAATTAAATACTTCATTATCTAGTCTGAATAATATAACAAAAGGTGTTGATGATATGTTGGTTAAAAATGGAGGTAAATTTGATTCAATATTAGGGAGTGCTGATAATACAATGCGAAATTTTTCTCAAATATCAGATTCTCTTCAAAAATCAAACCTACCTGAAACCTTTGCAAAACTACAAACTAGTCTTAATGGCTTTAGTGCAATGATTGATAGTGTTCAAAGTGGAAAAGGGAATGCTGGAAAATTGTTAAGTGATGAAGAGTTATACGATAATTTAACAGGAGCTTCAAAAGAGCTAGAAGAATTATTACGTGAATTTAAAGAACACCCAAAGCGTTTTGTACACTTCTCAGTTTTTGGGAAAAACGAAAAATCTCACCAAGAAACTCAAATTGAAAATCAATAAAATAGTTGATAACTAGTAATAAGTTTTTACTTATTTTTTTCCTTTATTTATTAGTTTTATACAGGTTTTATTTTTAGATAAAATCAATTAATTTAATAATAAATATATCGAAAAAACTATTACATGCATTTCATACCTAATATACTTTTTGCCATTCTACTGGTAGTAGGAGTTGGTTTTTTTGTAAAAAATGTAAAAAAAATAATTCGAAATATAAAGCTAGGGAAAGATCTTGATCGCAGCGATAATTCTTCTGAACGCTGGAAAAATATGATTAATATTGCTTTAGGGCAATCTAAAATGGTACGCCGACCTGTTTCGGGTATTCTTCACATAATTGTTTATGCTGGATTTATAATCATTAATATTGAAGTTATTGAAATAATTATTGATGGTTTATTAGGAACTCATCGAGTATTTGCATTTGCAGGAGGTTTATATGATTTTTTAATTGGTTCTTTTGAGATACTTGCCTTTTTGGTATTGATTTCTGTAGTAATCTTTTGGATTAGAAGGATGATTCTTAAGATTCCAAGATTTTGGAATAAGGAAATGACATCTTGGCCGAAAAATGATGCATTAAATATTTTGTATTTCGAAATGGTTTTGATGTCTTTATTCTTGATAATGAATGCAGCAGATTTTAATTTACAACAATTGGGAGCTGATCATTATATTGAAGCAGGATCATTTCCTATAAGTAAATATATTGCAGGTTGGTTACCTCAAAGTGAAGGAGCTTTAATTTTTATTGAAAGAAGTGCTTGGTGGATTCATGTTATTGGTATTTTCATCTTTTTAAATTATTTATATTATTCAAAACACTTGCATATTCTATTGGCTTTCCCAAATACATATTATGCAAATTTAAAACCTAAAGGTGAGTTAGATAATCTACAATCGGTTACAAATGAAGTAAAGATGATGCTCGATCCTAATGCTGATCCTTTTGCAGCTCCAGCCGAAACAGATAATGATGCTGAACCTGAGAAATTTGGAGCAAGTGATGCAACAGATCTTACATGGGTTCAATTAATGAATGCCTATACCTGTACAGAATGTGGTAGATGTACTTCTGTATGTCCAGCTAATCAAACAGGAAAAGAACTTTCACCTAGAGCTATCATGATGAAAACTCGTGATCGAATTGAAGAAATTGGTAGAAATATTGATAAAAATGGATCTTTTATTGAGGATAATAAAACTTTACTAGACACAATAAGTAATGAAGAAATATGGGCATGTACTAGTTGTAATGCATGCGTTGATGCTTGTCCGGTAAATATTGATCCTTTATCAATTATTATAGATTTAAGAAGATATTTAGTGATGGAAAAATCTGATGCACCTCAAGAATTGAATATGACCATGACTAATATTGAAAATAATGGTGCACCGTGGCAATATAATCAGATGGATAGATTGAACTGGAAAGATGAATAATTAATTGAGAAATTCAAAAATTAATTTTAATCATTTAATTATTAAATAAATAAAAAAAATATGAAAGTACCAACAATGGCAGAAATGGTTGCAGAAGGTAAAACTCCCGAAGTTTTATTTTGGGTAGGATGTGCCGGAAGTTATGATGATAGGGCCAAAAAAATAACCAAAGCATTTGTAAAACTTTTAAACAAAGCAAATGTTGATTTTGCAGTTTTAGGTACTGAAGAAAGTTGTACAGGAGATCCAGCAAAAAGAGCAGGAAATGAGTTTTTATTTCAAATGCAGGCAATGACGAATATTGAAGTTTTAAACTCTTATGAAGTAAAAAAAATAGTTACTGCATGTCCGCATTGCTTTAATACTTTAAAAAATGAATATCCAGATTTAGGAGGGAATTATCAGGTGTTGCATCATACAGAGTTTTTAAAAACATTGCTGGATGAAGGTAGACTTACTGTTGAGGGTGGAAGTTTTAAAGGACAAAGAATTACTTTTCATGACCCTTGTTATCTAGGAAGAGCAAATGATATTTATGAAGCACCAAGAGATTTACTTAGAAAATTAGAAGTAGAACTTATTGAAATGAAACGATGCAAAAGTGAAGGTCTTTGCTGTGGAGCAGGAGGAGCACAAATGTTTAAAGATTCAGAAAAAGGAGATAAAGAAATATTTGTTGAACGTACAGAAGACGCGATGGAAGTCAATCCTAGTATTATTGCAACTGGTTGTCCTTTTTGTAATACAATGATTACAGATGGTGTAAAGAATAAAGAAAAAGAAGGAGAAATTAAAGTTTTAGATATTGCTGAAATTATTGCTTCAGCAGAAGATTTATAACTTAAAAAATATTATAGAGAAATTATGCCTTTTATAAACGATGGAGACTTATTAAATCTTTATGATGAAGTTGATAAGGGAAAATCTACAATAGATTCCTTATCAACCGAATTAAAAGAGGAGGAGAAGCAGAATTCAATTTTAAAGAAGCACCGATATATATTGGCTGCTTTTAGCTTATTGTTTTTGATGTTAGTTATTTGGTCATTTTTACCTAGAAATGAAAATATTAAAGAAGAGTATTTAATTAAAAATAATTTGAGTTTAATTAATACTGATACGCTACATAATTTACAAAGAGTGGTAGATAAAATATCTTCTGAAAGATCAGTTAAAGATTTACCTGTTGTTTACAGTGTTCAAATTGGTGCTTATAGCAATTTTGCTACAAATTTATTTTCTGATGAATTTTCTCATTTATCAGAATTTGGAGATGACGGAATAAATAAATTTGCATTAGGTAATTTTGGTACATATAAAGAAGCAGTTCAATTAAGAAGCGATTTAAAAAGAATGGGGTTTATAGATTGTTTTATTATTGCAAAATCATATGGTGAACCGGTAAACATAAAAGAAGCTTTAGAGCTTACCGGTGAAAAATGGATTAAAGGAAACTAATTTTCAGCTTGAAATCTATGATAAATAAATGGCTAAAAGCAGCGCGTTTACGAACCTTACCCTTATCACTTTCCGGAATTATTCTAGCAAGTTTCTTAGCCGATGCTGAAGGTTTTTTTGATTGGAAGATATTTATCTTTGCAGTACTGACTACAGTTGGTTTTCAAATTATTTCCAATTTCGCAAATGATTATGGTGATGGAGTAAAAGGAACTGATAACGAAGATAGAATCGGACCGCAAAGAGCGCTTCAAAGTGGGGAGATTACTGCAAAACAAATGAAGAATGCTATTATAATTTCAGTAGCAATCACTTTAATTGTTGCTGTTTCTTTAATTTATTTTTCATTTGGGAAAAGTAATTTTCTATTTTCACTATTATTTTTTGTTTTAGGAATTGCAAGTATTATTGCAGCAATAAAATATACAGTAGGAGAAAAGGCTTATGGATATAGCGGGCTTGGTGATATTTTTGTATTTATTTTTTTTGGTTTATTGAGTGTTTGTGGAACCTATTTTCTTTACATGAAACAAATAAACTACACTATTTTTCTTCCAGCAACTTCGGTTGGCTTTTTAAGTATAGGAGTGCTGAATTTGAATAATATGAGAGATGTAGTTTCAGATAAAAAATCTGGTAAAAATACTATGGTTGTTAAAATGGGAATTAACTCTGCCAAGTATTACCATTATTTTTTGATTATTGCAGCATTTTTATTTGCAATTTTATATAATCTCATTCATTTTTATTCAGTTAAACAATTTATTTTTATTCTTGCTTTTATTCCAATTTTTAAACATTTGTGGGTTGTTCATAAAAATAAGAACCTAAAAGATCTTGACCCCGAATTAAAAACGCTTGCTTTGAGTACAATTCTATTTTCTTTTTTGTTTGGCTTAGGGCAAATTATTTAAAGAATATGATTAATATCACATAAAATAAAAGATAAAATTGTCTACTTTTGTATTGATTCTATTATTAATATTATTAGATGAAAAAATTAATTTTCATACATTTATTTTTAAACCTGTATTTGTTGGTACTTATTCAGCCTGCTATACCTATTTTAGAATATTTTGTTAATTATAATTATATTGTAGAAGAATTATGTGAGAATAGAGATAATCCAATTCTGACTTGTAATGGTAAATGTTACTTAGAAAAGCAAGTTAAAAAGCAGAATAATTTAGATCACAAGCACGATTCACCTATTCCACCAGAAGTAGATCTTGAAAAATTTATTACATTAAAAACAAAAAGTTTTGTCTATCAAGTAGACTTTGATGTAAATATAAAAAAAACACCTTCTTTTTATCTTTTACTAGAGGAAGATACCTTTATTACTTCCATATTAAAACCACCAATTTTATAGTTATTTTTTTTAGAGTATTTAGTAATATGCTATATTCTATTTAAGGGATATTGTATTGTTATTATACTATTCAAAATTATTTATTTTACAATTGTGAGGACTTATTAATTAAGCAATAAGCCATTTCAGTTGTGAAATAATTGTTATAAAGTAACTTAAATATAAATTAAAAATGAAAAATATTTTAATGATACTTGTTGTCATTTTCTGCATAAATATTTCAGCAGAAGCACAACAATCCATTATAAATGGGGAAATTACCGATAAAAATGGTACCCCTCTCGAAAATGTAATTATTAAACTTCAAAATTCTTATACACATACTGAAACTGATAGTAATGGTACTTTTCAGATAAATGCCGTACAAGAAGAGAAAGCTATAATTTCACATGTTTCGTATAATTCGATAACGGTTTCATTAATTAATGATATTAGTATCGTTTTAGATGAGAAAAATATAGAATTAGACGGGATAATAATCAAAACAGATCCATTAGGAGATATTACGCAATCTGTAGTAATTTATGATGATATAAAAGCTACAACGCAACCAAGAAGTGTAGGTGATCTTTTTAAAGATATACCCGGATTTGCAATACAAAAAAGAGGAGCTTATGC
>DAOUQH010000112.1 GCA_030625645.1 Flavobacteriia bacterium
GCTTTGTATTATGATGCTTATTTTAAGCATAATGAAGGAGATTATAAAAACTCAAATATGGTTGTTCAAAAATTAGCATCTGAATTTGCTGCTTATAAAATTTGGGGAGCAAAAGGCTTGGTAATTATGGCAAAGAATTTCTACGAATTAGATGATGCTTATCAGGCAACTTATATTTTGGAAAATGTAATGAAAAATTTTCAACAATTTCCTGAAGCAACAAAAGAAGCAAAACTCGAATTACAAAAGATTAAAAAAGAAGAAGCAAAAACAAATGAATCTGTTATTCCTGAAAATTAATACAATGAATAGATCAAAGTTTATTCTGGTTTTTTTACTATTCTACACTAGTATGATTTTTTCTCAAAATAGAAAAAAAGATACACTGGATCCAGAAGTTATTCAAGTTGTAAGGCCTTATTCTCCTACGGTCTCTGATGCATTTAAAATTAAAACTAATCCTCAAATAGATTCTATCAAAATTAATAAAAAGAAAGAAGTTGAATACCATATAAATTCTGTTCCAGTTGCCTCTACTTTTACCCCTGCAAAAGGAAGGCCAAAAACTGTAAAGCGCGAGCCAAAAGAGTTTATTTATAATAATTATTTAAAAGTTGGTTATGGTAATTTTTTAACTCCATTGGTCGAGCTTTTTACACATTATAATTTTTCAAAATATAACGATTTTGGCGGATTTATAAAATATCAATCTTCTGAAGGTGAGATTGATAAAATTATTTTGAACGATCATTATTCCGATTTAAATGTAGATTTATTTTTCAAACAATCCGAAAGATATTTTGATTGGAAAATTACAGGAGGTTTTGCAAATAATCTGGTAAACTGGTATGGTTTGCCTGAAGAAATTACTTTTCAGCAAAGTGTTATCAAGTCCATTACCGAAAAACAATCTTATGGGACAATATATTTTGGAGGTGATGTAGAATTTTTTGATGCTTTAGTGCATGATGGTAATATTAAATTTACACGTTTTTTTGATAGTCATAACAGTACAGAAAATCATTTAGACCTTAATGGAAATGTTGCTTTTCCGGTGTGGAATGATCTAAAAATGGATAGCTACTTTTCGTTAGAATTTTTGAATGGTACTTTTGAAAATAATTTCCAACAAACAGAGCAAATTGAATACAATTATTTTAATATTGGGTTTAGTCCTAATTTTACATTTCTTCAAGATAATCTAACTATTAACGCAGGGGCAAATCTTTATTATAGTTTTACAAATAGTGACAATGAAGAAAGTAAGTTTTATATATATCCAAATATTTCCGCTTCATATAAAGTTATTGAAGAATCGCTAATTGCTTACGCTGGAGTAATTGGTGACCTTAATCAAAATACTTACCAAGAGTTTGTAAAAGAAAATCCTTTTGTTTCACCAACTTTATATATTAAAAGGAGCAGTAAACAATATGAAGCCTATTTTGGGGTTAAAGGAAAATGGGGTTCTAATATAAGTTTTAATACAAAAATTTCTTATGGAAATGAAAATGATAAAGCATTATACAAACTAAATAATTCAACAACCAACGGTAAAAACACTGTTGATAAAGGGTATACTGCAGGAAATTCATTTAATGTAGTTTATGATGATATACAAACAATAAATGCCTTTGCTGAAGTTATTTTTGATTTTGATAAAAATTTAAAGTTAGGTGGTAATATTGTGTTTAATCACTATAGTTTAGATGCCGAAAAAGAAGCTTGGAATCTACCAATATTAAAAGCGACTCTTTTGGCAAAATACAAACGTAAAAAGTGGTATGCCGGAGCAGATATTTACTTCGCAAGTGAACGAAAAGACGAATTGATTATCGATCCTTCAAATGAAGTATATGAAATTACAAATGATGCATATTTTGATGTTAATTTATCGGGTGGTTATTATATTAATGATCGCTGGTCTGCTTTTTTAAACCTCAATAATATCTTGAGTAATAATTACCAAAAATATACTAATTTTAAGGTACAGGGATTTCAATTTATGGCTGGTGCAACCTATAAATTTGATTTTAAATAATCTTATAAATCATTCTGCCTTTTATCTGAGTTCTATTTTAGAATTTCTAAAATGTTAAATTTTATTGAAATTTCTATAAAAAAGTTTAATTTTTACATTTAAGTATGATAAATACCTTTATTTTTGTGATTCAAAAAAATCAAAGCAATGATAGATAAAGAAATAACGATTGAAGATTTGGTAGATGAATATCCTTTTTCTGTTGCTTTTTTACAAAAAAAAGGAATAAAATGCATTGCTTGTGGAGAACCTATCTGGGGAACACTTGAAGAAGCTTGTTTAGAAAAAAACTTTTCGCAAGAAAATATTCAAAAATTTGTTGACGAATTAAATACTTTAAATAAAACACAATCATAACAATTAATAATTATAGATTATGGCAATAGATATTAATAATGTTTTAAAAACATTTGGAATCACCGATGTAAATCAAGGTGTTTCTACAGGAAACGATTGGTTTGATACCAATGGAACTATTACTTCTTCTTCTTCACCAATTGATGAAAAAGAAATAGCAAAAGTGAAAAATGCAACCATGGAGGATTATGAAATGGTAGTAAAAAAAGCACAAGAAGCATTTAAAGAGTGGAGATTGGTTCCGGCTCCTGAAAGAGGTGAAATTGTTCGTCTTATCGGATTGGAATTAAGAAAATATAAAGAAGAGCTTGGTGCATTGGTTACTTATGAAATGGGTAAGATCTTTCAAGAAGGAATGGGTGAAGTACAAGAAATGATTGACATTTGTGACTTTGCTGTTGGACAAGCAAGATTGATTAATGGCGTTTCATTACAATCAGAAAGAAGAGAGCATAGATTATTTGAACAATACCAACCATTAGGAATTGTAGGAATCGTTACTTCATTTAACTTTCCTGTTGCTGTTTGGGCATGGAACTCGGCTCTAGCAGCTATTGCAGGTGATGTTGTAATATGGAAACCTTCTTCAAAAACTCCTTTAACAGCTTTGGCTACACAAAAAATTATCGGTAAAGTTTTAAAAGATAATAATGTTCCTGAAGGTGTTTTCAACCTTATTGTTGCAAAATCATCAGTAATGGGAGATAATTTCTTAGAAGATAAACGTATTCCTTTAATGAGTGTTACAGGTTCATCTGCTGTTGGGAAAAGAGTTGGTAGTATTGTTGGAAAAAGATTAGGTAAAACTATCTTAGAATTAGGTGGTAACAATGCTGTTATTATTACACCTAATGCCGATATTAAAATGGCAATTGCTTCTACAGTATTTGGTACAGTTGGTACTGCTGGTCAACGCTGTACTTCAACTCGTAGAATTATCATCCACGAAAGTATTTACGATCAAGTAAAAGATTCAATGGTTAATGCCTATAAATCTGTTGCAAACAAAATAGGAAATCCGCTAAGTGAAAATTCATTAGTTGGTCCGCTTATCGACGTTCATTCTGTAAATAACTTTAGAAACTCTGTTGCTAAAGTTCAGGAAGAAGGTGGTAAGATCTTATTTGGTGGTGAAATTATGGAAGGTAAAGGATTTGAGTCTGGTAACTATGTTATGCCTTGTATCGCTGAAGCGGAAAATCATTACGAAATTGTTCAAGAAGAAACTTTTGCCCCAATTGTATATTTAATTAAATATAGTGGTGAAGTTGAAAATGCAATCGAACTAAATAATAATGTTCCTCAAGGATTATCTTCATGTATCTTTACTTTAAACATGAGAGAAGCTGAAAAATTTGTCTCTGCTGTTGGATCTGACTGTGGTATTGCAAATGTAAATGTTGGTACTTCGGGTGCTGAGATTGGTGGAGCTTTTGGTGGTGAGAAAGATACTGGTGGAGGTAGAGAATCTGGTTCTGATTCATGGAAAATTTATATGCGTCGTCAAACTAGTACTTCTAATTATGGTGCTGAATTACCTTTAGCGCAAGGGGTGAAATTTGATTTTTAATAGGGTCTATTTATAAATGAAAAAGCTGCCTTTACGGGCAGCTTTTTTTATGGATTATTAAATTTAATCTTTAATTGGTATTCCATTTTTTTCAATATTTAAAACCTTATTAAGCATTTTATCGTCTTGGTTTATTATTTTATAATATGCACTTGAATCGAATAATTGCTGTGCAAATAATGCTTTTATATACATTTTTAAATTGGTTTCATTTTCAATAGAAGTCTTATTATGAAAATCACTTGAAATTTGATCTACATACGTATCATAGATTTTTTCATCCTTATCAAAATTATTATTAAAATCTTCAAAAGAAAGGTCGATAAAATCATTTCTATGAGAGTCTATATAATCAAAAACAAATTCGTTTAGTTTTAAATAGTGAACCCTATTGATAAATTGTACAGTATCCATTGCTACAAAAACATCTGGAATAATTCCTCCTCCTCCATAAACAGTTTTTCCTTTTGGTGTTGTATATTTTAAAGTGTCGTTTACCTTAATGCTATCGGCACTTACCAACTCCCCTCTTTTAAATCTTTTGGTAAAATCATTAAAATATTCTGTATTCCCATCATGGTTATAGGGTTTTTGAATAGAACGACCCGTTGGTGTATAATATCGAGAAACTGTTAGTCTAACCGCAGATCCATCACCAAGATCCATCTCTTGCTGAACCAAACCTTTACCAAAAGAACGTCGCCCAATTATGGTTCCTTTATCATTATCTTGTAATGCGCCAGCAACAATTTCACTTGCCGAAGCTGAACCTCCATCAATTAATACATAAACTTGTCCTTTTTCAAAATCTCCTTTTTCTGTTGCAAAGGTTTTTTCAATTTTGTTTCGTTTATCCTTAGTGAAAACGACCAATTTATCATCTTCTAAAAATTCATCAATAATTTGAGTTGCCACTTGTAAAAAACCACCTGGATTCTGACGTAAGTCTAATACTAATTCTTGCATTCCTCCTTCTAATAAATTATCTAAGGCAAACTTAAACTCATCATAAGTTGTTGCTGCAAACCTATTAATTTTAATATACCCAAGGCTATCGTTCAACATATAGTAAGCATCCATACTTTCAATAGGAACATCACCTCTGTTAATAGTAAATGGGATGTTTTTATTTTCTGATTTTCTATAAACCAATAAATCTACCATTGTTTCTGGCTCTCCTTTTAACTTACTGATAATGTAATTACTACTAAGGTTTTTTCCAAATAAAGTATCGTTATTTGCCATTAGTATTCTGTCTCCTGCTTTTAATCCGGCAGTTTTACTTGGGCCATTTTCTAAAACTTTAACAACCGTAAGTGAATCTTTAAACATCCTAAATTGAATTCCGATTCCAACAAATTTCCCATTCATAGCTTCGGTAATTCTATCGTGTTCTCTTGGTGGAATATAAACAGAATGTGGGTCTAATCTTCCTAGCATATCTCCAATAGTCACCTCTAATAAACTATCTGTATCAACCTCATCAACATAATCATATTCGATATAATTAATAAGTTTCTTTATTTTATTTTCCTGACTATTATTACTAAAAAATTGGATAGGTTTTTTTTTGAAGTTTAGAGAACTACCAATAAAAACGCCTATCGCTAGGGCTAAACCAATAATTAATGGAAAATATATTTTTGTTTTATTATTCATCTAATTGTAAGTGTTCAATTTCTACGTGTGCTTTTTTTAAAAAATCTAAGCCTGATGTATCACTATATGCTTTATTATAAACTACTCTTTTAATTCCGGATTGGTGAATCAATTTACTACACTCTTTACAAGGTGAAAGTGTAATATATAAAGTTGCTTTATCACAGGCTTGAGTAGATCCGGCAACTTTTAAAATAGCATTCGCTTCGGCGTGTAATACGTTCCATTTTGTGTTTCCTTCTTCATCTTCACATTTATTTTCAAAACCTGTTGGAGTTCCATTATACCCATCTGAAATAATCATTTTATCTTTCACAATAATTGCGCCAACTTGTTTTCGTTTACAATGTGATAATTTTGCCCATTCTTTTGCCATTTTCATATATGCAGAATCGTATCGCAATTGTTTTTTCTTATCCATAACAAGTATTCTATTTTTATTAGTCACGAAATTAGGTGAAATATTTCAAAAAATGCTGTTAAAATTTTACCAAATAAATCTTTCTGCCATCATCGGAATTGTAATTCCGGCTATAGCCGAAGAAATAATTAGAATCCAATCACGCTTATTTAGTTTAAAAATGGTTTGAAAAATAAATCCAAAAAGTAGCACTATAAAAACAATGATAATTTGTGCTAATTCAATTCCTAAAGCAAATTCAATTAGAGGGAGAAATTTAGATTCGTCTTCGTCAACTAAAATTTTAAAATAATTTGAAAACCCTAATCCGTGAATCAAACCAAAGAAAAAAGCAATAAAAATATTGCGTTTGCTTTCGGTATTTTTATTAGATTTTTTAGCAAAAAAAAGGTTTGCTATTGCTGTTAAAAAAATGGTTAATGGAATTAAAAATTCAATAATATCAACTTTTATATTAAGGATACCATAAGCTGAAAATGCCAACGTTAATGTGTGTCCAAATGTAAAAAATGTAACCATCCATAGCACTTTCTTCCAATTAGAAAAATTAAAAACTGCTGCCAAAACTATTAAAAATAATACATGATCATAAGCTTTTAAATCAAGTACATGATACAAACCAATTTTAATATAGAAAATAAAGTCACTCATAGATTAGTACTTAAACTTTATAAAAAGATCCCATAAAACTACACCACAACTCACCGAAATATTTAGAGAATGCTTAGTTCCAAATTGTGGAATTTCAATACAATAATCTGACATAGTAACTACCTCTTGTTGAACTCCTTTTACTTCATTACCAAAAATAACAGCATATTTCTTATCAGATAAAATTTTAAAATCCTGTAACATAACAGCTTTTTCAGCCTGCTCGATAGAAGCTATAATTATATCTTCTTTTTTTAAATTCTCTATCAAATCAATAGTGTTTTCTATATATTCCCATTCTACAGATTCAGTTGCTCCTAAAGCTGTTTTGTGGATTTCTTTATGAGGAGGTTTTGCTGTAATTCCGCAGAGATAAATCTTTTCTATTAAAAAAGCATCAGAAGTTCTAAAAACCGAACCAATATTGTTTAAGCTTCTAATATTATCCAATATAACAATTAGCGGTATTTTACCAACTTTCTTATATTCTTCAACATTCAATCTCCCTAATTCACTGTTTTTTAACTTTCTCATTATTTTCTATAAATTTCTCTTGGGTAATCTAAAATATTCACTTTTTCTCCTTCTAGTTCTCGTAAAGCATCTTTGGCAATCCATTGAGCTGATCTTGAATCTTGTTTCAATATTTCTTTAGCGGTTTCTATAGCTTTTTTTTGTAAGTCGACATTTCTCTTTCCTATTTGTCGCAATGCCCAGTTAATAGCTTTTTTTACATACAATCTGTCGTCATTTACATTGAAAATTATTATTGGTAAAAATTGTTCAAAAGTCTTATTGGGTGCTTTTTTATCGGCAAAACCGTAAGTAGCCATTAAAACAAATCCAGCTCTTTTTTCAAAT
>DAOUQH010000114.1 GCA_030625645.1 Flavobacteriia bacterium
TGGTAATATCCACCATAAAGATATCCATACAAATAGTTCCTACAATTGGTGCTTTTTTACTATTAATCACCACCACCCCTTTGCTATTACTCAACAACCTGCTTAAACCATCAGCATATCCCAAAGGAATAACCGCAATTCTTGTCGCTTTTTTGGCTTTAAACTTTCTATTATAACTTACTGTTTCTCCTTTTTCTAAATATTGAATTTCAGAAATTTTTGTTTTTAAATTACAAACATTTTTAAGTTTTTGGGTTTCTTTAGAATCATTTCCAAATCCGTAAAATCCAATTCCTAAACGAACCATATCAAAATGAGCCTCAGGATAATTTATAATTCCCGATGTATTTGCAGTATGTTTTAAAGGCTGAAAAGACAAATTTTTACTAAGCTCATTTGTCCATTTTTCAAAAATTGATATTTGGTGTAAAGTAAATTCTCTTTCCTCAAGATCCTCACTTGCAGCCAGATGTGAATAGAATGAGATAACTTTCAAGCTTTTTAAATCTTTAAGTATATCCCCTAGCTGTTCAATATCCTTTTCTTTAAAACCTAGTCGGTTCATACCGGAATTGATTTTAATATGAACAGGATAATCAAGAAATCCTTTTTTACTAGCAAAATCTATAAACTTTTCAAGAGTAAAAAAACTATATAAATTTGGCTCTAAATTATACTTTATAATATTTTCAAAATTATCTATTTGAGGGTGTAAAACTAATATTGGTAAATCAATACCAGCTTTTCTTAAATCCATTCCTTCTTGAGCATAAGCAACGGCTAAATAGTCAATATTTTCCTCTTCTAATAATTTAGCTACAGCAATATAATCACTTCCATAAGCAAAAGCTTTAACAACAACCATTAATTTGGTTTGTGCTGCTAATTTTGATTTAAAATAGGCAAGGTTATGACGAATAGCTTTGGTATCTATTTCTAATACAGTAGGTGAATTATTCATTACTATTCTCTTCTTGTTGCTTTTTCTCTTCTTTTTCTTGCTGCATTACTTTATAATATGCAGCTCTACTTAAAGGTTCATACTCTTGTACTTCGCCCAATAAAACCAACTTATCATCGGCAACAGTTCTATGACTATAATGTGCTAAATTCCCTGTTTTGGTACAAACTGCATGAACTTTAGTAACATATTCGGCTGTAGCCATAAGTGCAGGCATTGGACCAAAAGGTTTTCCTTGAAAATCCATATCTAAACCTGCAACAATAACTCTTACACCTCTATTTGCTAGATCATTACAAACATTTACAATTTCATCATCAAAAAACTGAGCTTCATCAATTCCAACAACATCAATATCACTTGCTAGTAATCTAATATTTGCTGACGCGGGAACTGGTGAACATCTTATTTCATTTTCATCATGCGAAACCACCATTTCATCGGCATAACGTGTATCAATAGCTGGTTTAAAAATTTCGACTTTTTGTTTGGCAAATTGAGCACGTCTTAAACGACGAATTAATTCTTCGGTTTTACCGGAAAACATCGATCCACAAACTACTTCGATCCAACCAAATTTTTCTGTATGATTAACTGAATTTTCTAGAAACATATTGTAATATTCTAACTTGAAATACTTTTAAAAAAAGAAAAAGTCTCTTTAAAAGATTTTTGTAATTCAACAAATGTAATAAAAAATGTAGGTTGTTTAATCCCCGAAAAGCGTTAAATTTGTATATTCATAAAATTATTTTTTATAAATCAACTAAATTTGCACATGCAGAATAAGTTAGAGAACGATTTAAGAAAATTAGCTCAAGATATCCTACTTTTAAAAGATTTTAAGGATATAGATGATTTACGTGAAAAAGCACAGAAAATTTATGAGCAACTTGTTATTTTATCTTTTCAAAATAACAATCCTAAAACAACTCCTATAAAAGAAGATACTCCTTTTTTAGATTCTGAAATATCAAAAAAAGCTTCTAAAAGTTTTGAACCAAATATTGAGCTAAACACAATTGATGAAAAAGTAGAAGAGAATATAGGTGAAGATATCGAAAAGAATGATATGGCTTTTTTTAAACCAAAATTTGATTCTGTAAAGGAAGATCTTAGTCAAAAACAAGAGTTTAAAGATACTATTTCTTTAAACGAAACAGAAAAGTTATTTAAAACAAAAAAAACAGACTCTAAGAAAAAAATTCAACACAAAAAAGAATCTGATCATAGGCAACTTTCTTTGCACGATAAATTATTGAGTAATAGCATTCAAATTGGTTTGAATGATAGAATCGCTTTTGTAAATAATTTGTTTAATTTCAGTCAAACCGAATTCAATAAAACATTGAGTATTCTTAATGAATGTAAATCAAAACACGAGGCAATAAGCTATATTCATGAAACTGTAAAAATAAAATATAATTGGCAAGGGAAAGAAGACCTTGAAGAGAGGTTGTTAGTAATAATTGAAAGAAAATTCTTATAACTTAATACACTTGTAATTTACCCAAAAATTATCTATTTTTTTGATATTCTACCTCACAGAGAAGCTTATTTTTTTCCTTTTTTCTGTTTCTTAGATGCTCTTTTTTTCTTCTTTTCTAATAGTTTGTCTGCTGCTTTTGAAGCTTCTGGAGCTAGAGTTCTAGTAACACCACTTTGCAAGGTTTTCCAAACATAACTACCAAATCCATGTTTTGGAATGCGATTATAATTTAAAGGTACTTTTCTCACCTTTTTATTTTTACCAGGATTAGATTTATGAAGAACCTGATTAACTGTCCAGCTTAATACATTACTCTTTTCATTTTTGTTTTTTGGTTTAAAAACTGTAGCATCTAAATCATGATATAGTAAGGTCATAGTACCTGTTGATGAATAATTATTAGCACTGGCATTAAATGTCAATTGATCAAGGTTTCCTTTTAAAATTTTTAATCCTAAAATTGGGAAAATAGCAGAATCAAAATATGTTAATTTTGAAGAAGCTAAACTTCCACTAAATTTAAAAGTTGTTTTATCATCCTCCATAGGAAAAATAATTTTTGCTTTTACCATTGATTTGTTCATTAATTTGGTATTCAAATTAACTAGCATTGGATGATCTCTAAATTCTTTTATTGAAGAAATATTCTCAATTTCTGCATTAATATCATTTAAGGTTAGTTTCAGTAATTCAGATGATTTTGGATAGCTCCCTTCTAATAAGAAATCGCTCTTTTCTATATTTATTTTTTTAATATATAGAGGTGACTTCATTTGTTTTAAAACAACATGAGGAAGTTTTTTATCAATAGGCTCATAAGGTTTTCTTTTATCTTTATACAAATCTATGTTTGCTCCAGAAATATTAATACTATCTATAAAAACACCTTCTTTGCTAATTGCTTTTAGTATATCAAAATTAAATAAGCTCAATTTTTCAATATCTATACTAAAAACCGACGTATTATATTTGTAAGTTTTTGCTAGTTCAAATTTATCTTTAGTTGGTTTATATTTAAAATTTTCAATATTTATTATTTTATTTTCAAAGTCAAAAGCAACCGTCTCCACTGAAAAAATATAACTCTTTTCAGGGAAATCAATTTCAATATCATTAATTTCAAAAAACTTTTCAACAGATCTTAATTTGAATAAATGCTCTCCATGTTTTTCTAACTTTATACCATTAATTTCAAGATCTAAAGGTTGGGTATCAAAAACAAGTTTATTTTTAGCAACATCTTCAATTTCATATTTAAGATTATTTATTGATATTTTATCAATTTGCAATCCCTCAATTTTTTCTATAAAAATTGAATCTACATTAAATGATTTGCTTTCTTCCTCTTCTAATTTGTACTCTTCATTCACAATTTTATGAAGAAGAATATTATTAACCTCCAATTCATTAATTGCAACTTTATTATTTGAAAGAAACTCAAGCATTTGCATCCCTTTTAAATTGATAGAAGAAATAGAAATTTTTTGGTAAGAATCTTTTTCTGCTCTTTTTTCTTTCAGCTCGGTAATTACTTCATTCGTTGGGTTAATATCAATATTTTTTAAAGAAATTGAGCCACTCAAAAGATTAAAGTTAACATCACCGACAGTAGTAGTACTGTATTTAGAATTATTATTTAATAATGCTTCCGTAACTTTATTTTCTATTAAATTAGATATAACAAAAGATGCAATTATCACAGTAAATAACAATAATAACAGTGCTATAATAATTTTTTTGGGAAGTGACATAATTAAAGTTTAGTTGGCGGCAAATATATAAAAATATTACCTATTTTTATTAATAACGTTTTGAATCAATAACTGGATATTTTTTTTATTACTTCCTATAAAAATTTTATCATCTATTATTATTACAGGTCTTTTTAAAAAAGTATATTCACTAAGTATAAGTTGCTTGTAATCAAGTTCTTTTAAACTTTGGTCTTTTAAATCCATTTGTTTATACTTTTTAGCTCTTCTGCTAAATAATGATTCGTAATTTCCTGCCAAATCAACCATTTCGTCCAATTGTTTGACTGTAATTGGGTCTGTTTTAATTTCTTGTACAGTAAATCCGTCAAGCGGAAATTGTTTTAATATTCTTTTACTTGTATCACAGGTTTTTAAATAATAAATTTTTTTCATAAATATTGTTTTCAAAATTTGACTTATTTTCGCTGGAAAGATACTTATTTTTGATTAAAATTTTAGAGATGGATTTAATATTCGAAACAGCATTATTCAACCGAAAACTAATGACTAGTTTTTTAGAAGAGTTGAGTTACAAACAATTAACTGTAATTCCAGATAATTTTAATAATTCCATTTTTTGGAATATTGCCCACACTTTGGTAACACAACAATTACTGACCTACAAACTAGCAGGATTACCTCTTCAAATTAATAAGGATTTTGTTGCAAAATATACTAAAGGATCAAAAGCAACAACAGAGATACAAAAAGAAGATATTGAATATGTTAAAGATAATTTAGTTTCTTTTTCATTAAAATTACAGAAAGATTATGAAAAGGAGGTTTTTAAAAAATTTGAAACTTATCATACAAGTGTTAATATTAGTTTATACAATATTAAAGACGCCTTAAATTTTAATGCTTTTCACGATGGTATTCATTTGGGAATCGTGATGTCTTTAAAAAAAATTATTTAAACTATTTCATGTTTTTAAACTAAAAAGAGCCCTTAATTAAAGTAGTTAGACTACTCTTTACCATCTATATAATCTTGTAAATAAGCAAAGTTTCTGGTTAATTTTCCATTATGAGTCATTCTTCCTCTTTCTAAAATTCCATCTTTATCTCCATTGAAAAATGCCGGAATAACATAATTTACAAAATTTTCACCAAAACCAAGTGAAGCATCTTTGGGCAATTCATTAGGTAAATTATCAACAGCCATTACTGCAATAGCATTCTCATTTAAAAAGTTAGTTTCGGTTTCGTTGGTAACGTTATAGCCATAAATAGGATCTGCAATTGTTGAAGCTCTTAAAGTAGAGGCAACCGGTCCGTCAATATCACAACTAATATCTGCTACCACTTTAATTCTAAAATCTGGATTTTTAGCATCCTCACGAGTAAAAATATAAGGAGCACCGGTACCGTAAAAATGCCCTGCAATATAAATATCACTTACTTTAGCAAAACGCATAAAATCCCCCTCATAATCAGATGGATTATTAAAAAAATCAAACATATCAATCACTTTTCCATCCTTACGCTTATTGTACTCTAAAACATCTATTTGCGTATAAACTACTTCATTAAAATTTTTATTCAAATAGTCTTCAAACGAAACTTCTTTTGTGCCCATTCCGTCTAACATTTCTTTTGATCCATTACTAACTCTTCCTTTTCCAGTAAGTACAATTTTAATATTTGGAAGTGTTATTTTTTTCAATTCAGCAATCAAATCTTCTTGATCGTGTAGCACTTCAGCTTTAGGTAAATTAAATGATTTTGTTTTTTTACCATAAGTTCTAATGCTATTATAAGCGCCAACAATTCCGGCGTAACGCCCAAAAGCAACTAACCTGATTCCTTTCTGGTTGGTAATTACCTCATGGTCATAAAGTTCTATATTTTTCTCTAAAATAGCTTTTAGTAAATCACGATTATATGGTTGTTTTTTAATGGTATGAGAAAAGAAAAAATATTTTTTATTTGGAATTAAAGCATCAATAGGTACTTCTTTTACACCAAGCATTACATCACAATCTTTAACATTATTGCTTATTTCTATTCCAACTTCCCTATAAGTATCATTGTTAAAAGCTCTATTATCTGAACTCTCTACTTTTATTTCCATTTCTGGAAATGTTTTTAATAAATTTTTACAAGCTTGAGGAGGCAGAACAACTCTTCTGTCTGGTGGATTTTTTCTTTCTTTTATAATTGCGAACTTCATGTGTTTAACTAAATTTATATGACAAAATAGCGAAAAATATCTAATTGGTATAATATTTGAGCAAATGTATTTGGTTTTACAGATTTGTACAAGGCTTTTATAATTGTTTTTTATAGATTTGTAAACAAATGTTCTTTTACAATTTGGGGATGACCGGTTTTGACAGCAAGATCAGTCGGAATATAAGCATGTCGAGTCATGAAATAGCACTCGTAAATCTCGATTTCAACTTTTATAAACGGCGAAGATAACTACGCTTTAGCTGCATAATCCGAATTTCAGTAGGATATTGCCTAGTTCCACAAGGTGGAAAAGCTAAATGTCTCGTGAAAGCCTTGGTTAACGGCGTTCAATTTTGAGGCATCGTAAAAGTAAACCTAGAAACACAAAAGCTTTGGTTGTGATTTGAAATTAAAGAAGATAAGCTTAAAGTAGATTGTTTTTAATCGGCTTTAGGTCGAAAATTAAATAAAAACTAAGCATGTAGAAAGTATTTTGGTTGCTTGTTTGGACCAGGGTTCGATTCCCTGCATCTCCACTTTTTAAAACCTCAATTATATGATTTATAAATAGTTGAGGTTTTTTAATGTAACTTGTGCTATTATTTTCAATAAAAAATTAAAAATTTCCAAATATGAAAAATACTAAATTTTCTACAATTATACTTGGATTGTTT
>DAOUQH010000117.1 GCA_030625645.1 Flavobacteriia bacterium
TGCTTTGCGCGATATCCGGTGTATGAATAACCATTTTGAAAACATTTTCAGAAAAAAATTCTTTTGATATAATTTTATTCATTTATATTTAGTTATGAATTATTTTTATTATTTATTTAAAAGCAATTTATAATACCCAAAAATAATAAAAGTTACAGTATAATCATTATTTTTTCAGCATAACTATCCAAAAATATTAACAATAAAAACTTAAGAAAAATATCTCACTTTTGATAGATTATAAATAATAATAATAAACTGATAACAAGATATATACATAATCTTATACTTAGTTAAAAAATGCTTTTTCTCTCTAAATTATCTAGAAGATATTATAAGATTGTAATCAATAAAAAATAAATTATCTCTTTTATAAATCTAAAAGCATTCTCTTTTCTTTATAATTCTTCAAAAAGTACAATTAAAAAATTAAAAAATCTTTAAGTATATTTGTTAAAAACTAACTAGAATGACATTACTTAAAGGAGACAAACAAATTAAATCTGCTATTCCTATAAAGCAAAAAGCTTTACAAATAAATCTTAATTCACATATTTATGGAACATTTGCAGAAATTGGCGCCGGACAAGAAACAGTACGTCACTTTTTTAGAGCAGGTGGTTCATCTCAAACAATTGCCAAAGCAATGTCTGCTTATGACAAAAGCTTTTCAGATGAAATTTATGGTATAGAACCGGATAAACGTTATGTTACAGAATCCAGATTGCGTAAAATGTTATCATACGAAATTGCCTTAATTGAAGATAGATTAAGTCGTGATAAACATCCAGATAAAATGTTTTTTTCTTATGCTAATACTGTAACTACTATTGATTTTGCGAAAAAATTTAAAGGACACGGTTGGGTTGGAATCAAATTTCAAATGGATCCTTTAGAGGATTATAACGAAATTGTGCTTCATGTTCGTTTTAAACAAACTGATGCTAAATTGCAGCAGGAAACATTAGGTATGTTGGGAGGAAATTTAATTTATGGAGCCTTTTATTTGAATAATAAACCCAAAGAATTACTTACATCATTTTATGATAATATTGAAATGGACACCATTGAAATTGATATGGTTGATTTTTCTGGACCTAGATTTATAAATGTTGACAATAGATTAATGAGTTTATATATTGTTAAAAAAGGTATGACTAACGCAGTTATGTTTGACCCTAACGGGAATAACTTATTACCTGCACACGTACTTTATAAAAAAAATATTTGAGCATTACGAGGTGGTTTTAGACCTGTTACCAAGGTACACATGAAAATATATGAAGAATCAAAAAAATTATTTTTTTCCGAAAAGAAAGTAGAAAAAGAGAATACTCAAATAATTTTTGAGATAACATTAGCTAATTTACGTGCAGAAGGTGGTGAAATAAATGAAAAAGATTTTTTAGATAGAGTGGAATTATTACGTGCACTAGGACAAACCGTTATGATTACAAACTATCAAGAGTATTATAAATTAGTTGATTATTTTTCAGAATTTACTAAGGCAAGAATGGGATTAGCAATGGGAGCCTATAACTTGATACAAATTTTTGATGAGAAATATTATAGAAATATAAGTGGTGGAGTATTAGAAGCATTTGGTAAATTATTTTATAAAGATCTAAAAATTTATCTCTATCCTTTAAAAGGTAATAAAGCAGGTGAGATTATTAATAGTGAAAATTTAAAAGTACACCCGCGTATGAAAGAGTTATATAAATATTTTAAATATAATGGAAGAATCATTGATATTGAAAATTTTGATCCAGATATTTTAAAAATATTATCTCGCGAAGTGCATAAAATGATTACTAAAGGTAAAAAGGGCTGGGAAGAAATGTTACCTGAAGGTATACCAAAAATCATAAAAGATCAACAATTATTTGGTTATTCAAAACAAAAGTCACAATAATAAATCACTAAGTGCTTTTTACAATAAACTGAAAAATTTTTATAATGTGCCAAAGATTTGATCGGTATGTACTTTAGTCTTTACTTTTTTAATAATATCTTCTATTATTCCGTTTTCACCTATTACAAATGTAGTTCGGTGGATTCCGTCATATTCTCTTCCCATAAACTTCTTTGGTCCCCAAACTCCATAATCATTTAAAATGGTTTTATCTTCATCGGCAATTAATGAATAAGGAAGTTCATTTTTTGTAGCAAAATTTAATTGACGTTTAACCGAATCAGCACTCACACCAATTATTTCATATCCTTTCTCTAAAAAAGTATTGTAATTATCTCTTAGATTCTTAGCTTCCATTGTACAGCCTGGTGTACTTGCCTTAGGATAAAAAAATAAAACTATTTTCTTTCCTTTAAAATCAGATAACTGAATTTCTTTTTCGTCTTGATTAATTCCTTTAAAATCAGGTGCTTTATCACCAATATTTAATGTTGTCATTATATTTCTCTTTAAAAATTTATATATTAAACTCCCGTTTCATAAGTCCCGAATAAATAAGTGTCATCAAAAATTAGAGATTCTTCTCCGCTAATTAAAACTACATCTTGCAGTACAATAATATGCTCCCAAGCCTTTATAGTAGTTCCATCTGTATCGTAAACTGGTTTATTTTGTACATATATTTTACCTCCAACACCTTGCCAATTTTTATTCACTTTTGGCTCTACTGGAGGAATAACTGCGCAAAAATAGCTACTTGTTACTTCATCATCAAAAACCCTATCGGTCACTGTATATGGACCATTTTCTGTAACAAAAACAGGAATAATCTCATCTTCAGAATCTTTTATTTGATCCTTTGTTAAAGTAACAATTAAAGCTTCTTGCTGACCATTGTCACTTAACCTGTACAAAGTAATTTTGTCATCCCCACACACATTTACCTTTTCTTCAAACTCAAAACCTGAAATATCAAAATCCCCATCATCACACGACAAAGTAAATAATACCACGATTAAAATCAATATTCTTTTCATGAAATAAATTTAGACAACAAAAATAACAGAAATTTTATGGTTTTTGTAAAAGTAATGCAAAATAAATTTATTTACTTTTGTAAAATGCAAAATATATATTTCGATAATGCCGCCACAACTCCTATTGATAAAGATGTCATTTCCTTAATTTCACAAAGTATGAGTGAGGTTTATGGCAACCCTTCATCAACGCATAAATTTGGAAGAAAAGCCAAGTCTTTGGTTGAAAATGCAAGAAAAAATATTGCCAAATTTTTAAACTGTTCTGCTAATGAGATTATTTTCACTGCAGGTGGTAGCGAAGCAGATAACTTAATTCTACTCAATGCTGTTAAAAATTTAGGTGTAAAAAGAATTATTTCTTCTAAAATAGAGCATCATGCAGTTTTACATACAATTGAAATGCTTAAAGAAAAGTATCAAATTAAAGTAGATTATGTTAATATTGATGAGAACGGTGAAATTGACCTAAATAATTTAGAAAAATTATTACAAAATAATTCACTTAAAACATTATTAAGTTTGATGCTTGTCAATAATGAAATTGGAAATATTTTGGATATTGAAAAAATATCTAAACTTTGCGAAAAGCATAAAACCCTATTCCATTCTGATACCGTACAGGGAATTGCACATACTAATATTGATCTGCAAAAAACTCCAATTGATTTTATCGCTGCAAGTGCTCATAAATTTCACGGACCAAAAGGTGTTGGATTTGTATATATTAAAAAGGGTTTTGGTATAATTCCGATTCTTTATGGTGGTGAACAGGAAAAAGGTGCTAGAGCAGGAACCGAAAATATTCACAGTATCATAGGAATGGGAAAAGCAATGGAAATTGCATTAACTAATTATGACAATGATAAAATCTATATTTCAAACCTAAAACAGTATTTCATTACTAAATTGAAAGATAATTTTAAAGGTATTCAATATAACGGAACTTCAGATAATTTAGATAAAAGTGCATTTCATATTCTGAATGTTCGTTTTCCTAAAGAAATTCCTATGCTGCTTTTTAATCTAGATCTCAAAGGTATTGCAGCTTCTGGTGGTAGTGCTTGTCAAAGTGGTGCTAACAAAGGGTCACATGTTTTAAATACTATTTTAAACGAAAAAGAGGCTGAAAAAACTTCAGTTCGATTCTCATTCAGCAAGTATAATACTGCCGAAGAAATTGACTATGTAATTGAAGTATTAAAAAAAATTATTGTTAGTTGATGCTTTTGATTAATAATTATAATTGATTATTTAAAGCTTGTTCTAAATCTGCTTTAATATCTTCTTTATTTTCAATTCCAACAGACAATCTTAATAAACTCTCCGAAATTCCCAACGCTTGTCTTTCTTCTTTTGTCATAGGCGAATGTGATGTTAACGATGGTAATAAAATAGTTGATTCAACTCCTGCCAAACTCAATGAGGGCTTAATCATTTTTAAGGTTTTTTGGAATTCAACTACATCAAACTCTTCATTTAATTCAAAAGATAACATTCCTCCATAACCATGCATTTGTTTTTTTGCAATTTCATAATTTGGATGTGATTTTATTCCAGGATAATAAACTTTTACAACCGAAGGATGATTTTCTAAAAATTCAGCTATAAATTGTGCATTTTCATTGTGTTTTTCTACTCTTACTCCTAATGTTTTAATACTTCTTTCAAGTAAATAACTCATAAATTCACTAATATTTCCACCAAAATTTTTCCCTTTAAGTGCTATTTTATGAATATATTCTTTGTTAGAAGCAACTACTCCTGCAAAAATATCACTATGACCTCCTAAATATTTTGTTGCGCTATGAATCACGATATCAATCCCCAAATCAATCGGAGTTTGATTAATTGGTGAAGCAAAAGTATTATCGATCATACTTACAATATTTTTACTTTTAGCTAATTCAGCTACAGCTGCAATATCAGTGATTGTTAGCAGAGGATTTGAAGGGGTTTCAATATAAATAACCTTGGTATTTGTTTTAATCTTTTCTTTAAAATCTTTAAGTTCTACACCATTAGTAAAATCATACGAAATGCCATATTTATCAAACTCTTGACTTACCAAATTAAACGAACCACCATAAATTTGATTTGCAAGAACCACATGATCTCCACTTTCTAAAAAAGCAAACAAAGCTGTACTAATAGCAGCCATTCCTGAAGCAAAAGCCAAACCGGCTTCAGCATTTTCTAAAGCAGCAATTTTTTTACCAATCACTTCCTGATTTGGTGTGTTAAAATTACGAGGGTATCTCTTTTGGTCAACATCTAAATAGTTATATGAAGTTGCCATATAAATTGGCGAAACTGCACCTCCAAATTGTTCATCTTTAACTTCACCTGTATGAACGCATATTGTATTTTTATTGTTTTTCATGGTGTATTATTTTTCAATCCAGCTTATTACTTTTTCATTATTAGGAAGTGTTTTTGAGGATACAATTCCAACAACAAAACCATTTTCATCAATTAAGTATTTTTGAAAATTCCACTTTACTTTTGAATCTTCAAATCCGTTTTTAGATTTTTGAGTTAAGAATTGATAAATTTCATGCATATCTTTTCCTTTAACAGATATTTTTGACATCATCGGAAAAGTTACTCCATAATTTTCTTTGCAAAACTGAGCTATTTCTTGATCTGATCCTGGCTCCTGACTTAAAAAATTATTTGAAGGAAAACCAATAATTACAAAATTTTGATTTTTATATGTATCGTATAATTTTTGTAAATCTTCATACTGAGGAGTATTTCCACATTTTGAAGCTGTATTTACAATCATTAACTTTTTCCCTTTTAAAGTAGAAAAATCAAATTCATTTCCATCAATATCTTTTACCTTGAATTGATAAATGCTTTGCTCTATATTTTCTGAATTATTTTGTGCAATTATTACACTGTCATTTTTACAAGACAAAAAGCTTATAAATACAATTAATATTAAAATCTGTTTCATTGGTTACTCTTTTTAATTTAATTCTTTTAAGGAATTGTTACTACTAATAATTTAGATTTTTTATTTGGTTTAATCTCAAACTCTTTTATTCCAGCAGGAATCATACATGTTTCTCCGTATATAAGTTTGGTTATATTATTATCTTCTGTAATGATTTCAACTTCACCTTCAACATTCATATAAATAATAAAAGAATCACTACTATTTATAATTTTAAGTGATCTATTTACATTTAATATACTAGTGTTAAAATATTGACAACCAGTTATTTTACTTGCTTTATTTAATTCATTAGTGTAATTAATCTTATAAGTACTTTTTACACTAAAATCCAGAGCATCCAAGGCTTCTTCTGTATGAAGTTTGCGATAATTTCCTTGATTATCTTGTCTATCCCAATCATAAATTCGATAAGTTATATCACTTGTTTGTTGAATTTCTGCCAATAAAACTCCTGCACCAATGGCATGAACTCTTCCGGTAGAAATAAAATAGACATCTCCTTCTTCTACAAGATCTACATTTAATATTTCTGTTAAAGTTTTATTTTTTAAATTTTTTAAGTATTCCGCTTTATCTAGTTTATTTTTAAATCCTACAATCAAATTAGCATTTTCATCAGCTTGCATCACATACCACATTTCGGTTTTACCTAAAGATTTATGGCGTCTCATTGCCAGTTCATCACCAGGATGTAACTGAATACTTAAAGGTGTTTTTGCATCGATAAATTTTATTAATAAAGGAAATTCCTCTCCAAATTGTTGATAAACTTTATTACCAACTAATTCGGATTTATAAATTGCAATCAATTCTGGCAAAGATTTTCCTTGTAATTTACCATTACTAACTACAGAAATACTTCCTTCTACACCTGATATTTCCCAGCTTTCACCAATATTATTTGCGGTAGTATTTTT
>DAOUQH010000138.1 GCA_030625645.1 Flavobacteriia bacterium
AAACAAGATAGTTCTTGTACCAAATACAGTTAGAAAATCATTTTATAATGAAGCTGTAATTGACAATAGGATTATAGATAAATACAAAGATAATTTTGTAATTCTATATTTAGGAGATACAGCATTGAGAAGAGGATTACAAACCGCTATTGATTCTGTTAAAGAATTAAAATCTGAAATCAAAAATATTAAATTGGTAATTGTTGGTGAAAGTACTACAGATCCAATTTTAAATAAGCAAGTAACTGAATTAGAGCTAGATGAAATTATTGATTTTGAAGGATGGCAAGATGTAAAACTATTTCCTTCTTATATTATGGCAAGTGATATTTGTATTTCACCCTTGCATAGAAATATGCAACATGATGTTGCTTATGCGAATAAACTATTCCAATATATGAGTTTTGAAAAGCCAATTTTACTAAGTGATGCAACTGCTCAAAAAAACTTAATAGAGAGAACAAAAAGTGGGCTAGTTCATAAAGAAAAAAACTCAATAGATTTTGCTAAAAAAATAATTGAATTGTATAACAATCTTGAATTGAGAAAAAAACTTGGCAAAAACGGTAAAAAGTTTATTGAAGAAGAATTTGTGTGGGAAAAAGTTTCTCAAAATTTGATTGATATTTACGATAAATTAGAAACCACTAAATGAAAGCATTAATCATTACATATTATTGGCCTCCAGCAGGAGGAAGTGGTGTACAACGCTGGTTAAAATTTGTAAAATATTTACAAGATTTTGATATAGAACCAATTGTTTACACCATTGCAAATCCAAAATATGCATTGATCGATGAAACTTTGGAAATGGAAGTTCCTGAAAATTTAAAAGTTTTAAAACAACCTATTTGGGAACCTAATAATCTCCTATCATTAATAAAAAGTAAACAAAAAGAAACAAGTGCAGGATTTTTAAATCCAAATCCTACTTTTTTTGAAAAACAACTTCAATATATTCGCGCAAATTATTTTATTCCAGATGCCAGAAAATATTGGGTAAAACCATCTGTGAAATTTCTCTCAGAATATTTAAAGAACAATAAAGTGGATGTGATTATTACAACAGGTCCACCACATAGTTTGCATTTAATTGGCTTAGAATTACAAAAAATAATTCCCATAGAATGGATAGCAGATTTTAGAGATCCATGGACAGAAATTGATTATTTCTACCAACTTCCTTTAACTAAAGAATCAAAGAGAAAACACAAAGATCTTGAGCAGAAAGTTTTGCAAAATGCAGATGCTATTTTGGTCATTGGAAAGACCATGAAAGATGGTTTTAAAAATTTCAATAAAAATATTCATATAATCACAAATGGCTTTGATGATATAGAGAATAGGAGTAGAATTGAACTCGATACTAAATTTTCAATTTGTCATGTTGGAATGATGAATTCAGATAGAAATCCTAATATTTTATGGGAGGTTTTATCAGATTTGATTGATGAAAATTCAGATTTTGCAAAAGACCTGCAAGTAAAACTAATTGGAAAAACAGCAACTGAAGTACAACAAGCAATTCGTAAAAATAATTTAAAAAACAACGTTAGTTTTATTAGTTATTTACCTCACAATAAGGTTGTACAACATCAAAAATCTGCACAAGTTTTATTATTAGCTGTTAATAATGTGCCTTCAGCAAAAGGGATAATCACCGGAAAAATATTCGAATATTTACAAGCAAAAAGACCTATTTTAGGTATTGCTCCAAAAGATGGTGATTTAGCAGAAATGATTAGCAAAACAAAATCGGGTGTTATTGTTGACTTTAATGAAAAAGACGAATTAAAGAAAGTAATACTAAATCTATATCAAAAGTATAAAGTTGGAAATCTAAATATCAACTCAAATAATATTGAACAATATCACAGACGAAATTTAACAAAAGAACTGGCAAAAGTTATAAAATCTTTAAAATAACTTGGCAATACCAAAACCAAAAGTAAATCCATTATAGGCATCGATATTAATGTCATAAGACATTACTCCTAGCACTTCCCAATCATTAGGAATATGAAATGGAAATTCAACTCCAAATCTAATCAAAGCAAAATTTTCGTGTTTAGAAAACTCCATTCCCCCACCAGCTAATAAAGCTATATGCTCATGGGGTTTATAAGTAAGCATAACTGCTGAAGCTATTGGTCTACCACGATCAATTCCTGGTATTTCAACTTCTTCACTTTTTGCATGTATTTCTCCTTCATGATTCTTATCCTCTACTATAAACTCTTCTATAATAATATCATTATGTAAACCTATTGCCCATTTTTCATTAAAGCTATAGTTGTAATTTATACCAAATGACGGCAATGCCATCCAATTATCACCAGTTTCATTTTTAACTCCTGATTTTATATGAGTATGGCTAATAACCAAAGAAATCGCGTGTTTTTTATGATGACCTTCATGATGTTCTTCTTGAACTTCATGTTGACTTTCTAAGTCATGAACCTTATTAGAATCATTATGATGTTCTGATTCTTGTGAAAAGGAGTAGCTATAATTTAAAAAAATAAATATTACAGATAAAAAAATAATACGAAATTTCATAATGGTTTGATTTAGAAAATCCAAAGTACAAAAACTATTTAAAATGACAATAATTTATTCTCTAATTCTTGAAGTACTCTTCAAAATCATATAATTCTAATAAGGAAATAATGTCTAAATAATTTTTTTCGAAAGGGTTTATTTAACAATTTAAATAGAAGTCTCATAAAACATGTATTTATCGAATTTATCCACTTTTATTCATTTTAAAAAAAATGTAAACAATAGTTTTACTGTGAATAAATTATATGATATTTTTGCAATAATAATAATTAATTTTATTTCATTTATTTAAAAAAATGACCAAATTAAAAGCTTAATTACCAATTTATTAAAGCATGTTTAAAAATTACAAATTCTACACTATTTTCATAATTATTTTTTCCCTTTTATTAGTGTATAATATTGTTGACTATAAAAGATATCTTGTAAATAGAAATAATCAGGCTATAGAAAAAGGTGAAAATTTAAGAGATCATTCAAAAAATATCTTAAACAGTGTCATTGATACTATTGAAAATGCTACTCTAAATCTGGCTAAAAAGTTATCTGAAAAACAATACTCAAAAAAAGAGATAGAACATATAATAAAAAAAACTGCTATTAAAAATGATTTTTGTTTAGGGGTTACGGTTGCATTTGAACCTGTATATATTGATGATTCCATAAAACAATTATATGCCCCGTATTATTCAAAAAAGTATGATAAATTTGAATATATTGAAAACTCATATGACTATACTGATGAGTCATTAAAAACTACGCAATGGTACACAGGTATTATTAAACAACAAAAAGCTATTTGGAGTAATCCTTATTTTGGGAAAGTTGCCCAAGAATTAGTGGTTGATTATGGTATGCCTATTTATCAAACCGATAAATCGGGTAACAAAAAAGTAATTGGAATGGTATCTTTTACCCTATCAACTACTTATATTACTTCGTATTTACATGATGGAACTTTAGGAGATGCCGGTTTTTCTTTTATTGTAAATAAAGATTTATTTGTAATTTCTCATCCTATTCCTGAACTTTTGACTAACCCTGACAAAGCAAAGGAAATAATAGAAAAACAACCTGTATTTAACATACTTAAAGAAAAAAAAGAAGGTCACTTTACAACCTTTAGTAAAGTTGCACAAGAGGATGCTGAATTTTTCTTTACTAATCTTGTTAACAATTGGGTAGTATCTGTTGTAATACCAAAACATGACTTACTAAGTTCTTCCAATCTTACTAAAAAGAAACTTATTAATATATCAATATTTTTAACCTTAACCATAATTTCTTTATTAATTATACTTTTAAAAATATGGAAAGGTAATACAAGAAACTTATGGATCTTTTCATTTTTAATAGGTACATTATTATTTCTAAATATTCTTTTTATTTGGCATTTAAATACTAAGCAAAAATATTATAGTAATAATGAACAAGATACAAAAATACTAAACACAACAACAGTTGACAACTATCTTACTGATAGAAATAAAAAGCTTAAACAAATCGACTCTTCATTAAAATCAGTAGAGATTCCTACAGGTGTATTTTTATATGATATTGATTTTAAAAGTGCCTATGATGTTGCCATAATTGGAAAAATTTGGCAAAAAATACCTGATGACTTTGTTTTGAAAAATGAAACAACTTTTATTTTCCCACAAGCCTCTGCAACAGGAATCTCGGTGAGAACTAGACCTATGGGAAAAGAACATGTTGATGGCTATTGGATATATTATTACGATTTTAATGCAACCATTCAATTTGATTTTGATTATTTAAAATTTCCACTGAATTATAAAAAATTAGACCTACAAATTACTTATCCGCATATAAAAGACAATGTAGTTTTAACACCAGATATACCCTCTTATGAATTTATTGACTCTAGCTTAAAACCAGGAATTAGTAATGATATATATATGCCAAATTCAAAAGTTTTAGAATCTTATTTTTCTTTTCATGAACATAATCTTTACACGAATTTTGCTAATAAAAATATTAAATACTTAAAAGATACTTCGGTATTAACTTTTAATGTTTTGATTAAAAATGTTATCATAAGCTCTATAATTTCTAATGTAATTCCAATTTTTATTATTGCTGTAATGATATTTTTATTACCCTTTACAGTTAATAAAAGAGATGGAGAAATTAAAGAAGGTGGTGCGTTAAGTATTATTCAGGCTGCTGGTAGTTTCTTTTTTGT
>DAOUQH010000048.1 GCA_030625645.1 Flavobacteriia bacterium
TTTTATTATTTAGTAATATTTAGAACTTGTAATGCAAATTTTGCTCCAATAGGGTCTTGAATAACAGCTAGTGTCCCTTTTCTAATATTTTCATCTGGTTCAGATATGATGTATGCTCCAGAATTTTTTGCTTTGTCAACAACAGAATTAATATTGTTAACCTTAATATAAGGTATCCATGATGTTCGCATTTCATTGACAGGGTTTTTCATAATACCTGATAATTTTTTTCCACCATTTTCGAAAGTATAATAAGGATCTTTTGCTATATCAACTTTGTTAACTTTATAAGGAATTAAACCCTTATAATAACTTTTTGATGCTTCAATGTCATTTGTCCATAATTCATTCCATATCCATACACTATTACTATCAATATTCGGATCACCACTTTTTGAACGAATAAAAGAAATAATAGCTCCTTGTGGATCTTGAACAAGAGCAACTTTTCCTCGCCCTTTAATATTCATAGCTTTAAAAATAGTTTTTCCACCATTTTTTTCATTATAAGCAACAGCATCAGCAACATTAGAAACTGAAATAGATCCAATCCATTCGCCAACAGTACCATTATTAGCAGCTAATTTTGAAATACCTCCAATTGCTTTCCCATTGCTGTGAATAACATAATAAACTGATTCACCAGAGCCAAGTGTAGTATATGTCCATCCAAAAACACTTTTATAAAAATCCATTGATGCTTTAGGGTTAGGACTAACCAAATCATGCCAAACAAATTGACCTGGATTGTAGATAGTTGTCGATGTTTCAGAGATACTTGGATAAGTAATCATTTCGTTGCAAGAAGTAAATACTAAGCTTGCAAATAGTAAGAAAATAAGAAATTTTGATTTTAGTTTCATTGATTAAGGTTATTTGATTAAAAAAATGATTTTTATATTTTGTAAAAATATATATTAAATGGATAATAATTCAGTCTAATATTAGATATTTATTAACTTTATTATAAATTTGTCATTAAATGGCTAAACGATTACAATTATTATTTTTAATTATCATCACTTCAAATTATCATTTATTATATGGTCAGAGTGATAGTTATGCCAGTAATAGTATTAGTTTTAATAAAAATATTGACACCAATTTAAATTTTGATATTAATCCTGATAATTTAAACAATTTTGATACGGATTATAATTCTTTGATCCAGTATTATCAAAGTATCGATTTGAATTATATTAAAAAAGGAGAAGTTTCTTTTTTTGATTTAGACCTTAAACCAATTGATATCGATATAAATTCGGTTGAGTTTTTAGTAAATTCTCGGGATTCAATAATTTTGTTAAATAAAGCAGTATCACCAGAATCAGCCCAAAACTTATTTATTTTAGATGAACAAGAATATATAAGTACTTATGGTGGCTCTGATTTTTTAACTGCTAAAACTAATAGTTATAAAGAATTAAAATTTTCTTTATCAAAATTAAAATATTCTAAAAAATATTTTCAATTTTTTGATTGGAAAAGTTTAAACCATCCACCTTTAAAAACAATGCAAAATCCACTTAATTTTTATGATAAAAGTAGAGTTGCTATAGATTATGACACTATAAATTCACTTTATTTCAATCCTGATTTTCACACGCTTCTCGATAAAAACACAGGGTCTAATTTAACGTTTGGTAATCATCTAGAATTATTAAGAAATGGATATTCATATCAAAAAAAGATTGAACTAATAAAAAAAGCCAAATCGAGTATTTTAATTTCTGTAATGTCGTACACCAATGATGAAAGTTCAACAAAAATGACAGAAGAACTCATTAAAAAATCAAAAGAAGGTGTAATTGTTTATCTTCTTGTTGAAAAAATATGGACAAAGTTGATGATGAAAAAGGCTATGAGAAGATTTAAAAATAGCGGAGTTGTTTTAATTTATGCAAATGATTTGATGAATTTTGAAGATCATAAAACGGCTTTATTTCATAATAAAATATGGATATTTGATAGTAAAACAGCAATTATTGGTGGTCAGAATATAAATGATAGTGATAATATCTCAAGTGGATTCAACCACCAAAGTCACGATACTGACTTGTTGGTTGAAGGTCCAGTTGTAAGTGATATTTCTAATAGTATGATTGGACTATTAAATAATTATAATTATAAAAATAAATCAAATCAACAACAAATTAAGTTTATAGAAGGTTATCAACAACAAATTCAATATAGATTGAAATCTGAAAAAGAAGACAAATTAAGAGGACAAGAGTATTATAAAGAGGTTTTAAGTAATAAAGATTCTAGACTAAGAGGTGTTTGTAGATTTATTATTCAAGGGCCTAAAACGGATAGGTTTGCAGTTTCAAAAGCATATTTGTTCTACCTCAAACATGCACAGAATTCAATTGATTTAACTACTGGTAAAATAAGTGTTGATATTGATAATAAAGTAGAAATAAGTAATTTTGAAGGTTGGTCTAAACAAATATGGAATCAGTTATTTAAATCTGCTTCAGAAGGAGTTAGAATTAACTTAATTCATAATGGAATTGATGGAGGAAATGGTGAATTAACAAATTATTTAAGAAGAAAAGTATTAAAGGAGTATGATAATATATTTTTTAAAGAAAATATTCCACCACTTGCAGAAAGATTGGATCTTTTTGCAGCAAAAAAAAATTACCCAATTTTATCCTACATAAATGATAAAGATAATATTGATGTTTGGCTATACTTTCAATATATGCATTCAAAAACATTTATGATTGATAGATTTGTAGTATCGATAGGAAGTTATAATCTAGATAATTGGTCTTCTGATAAAAGCCAGGAATCAACTTTAATTTGTCAGGATAAGTATCTTGCCAAAGAATTTGAATATTATTATATTTTAGATATGGTTAATTCAACTCCAATTCAAAATAAGAAAAATTAATCACAATTTCCTCTTCTATGTGAAATAGGAGCAAAAGCTTCTAGAGTTCCATTGATTAGTTTTTCAACCGCAAGAGTAGGATCTTTTTCTTTAATGATATAAGCTGCAACGTTTTGTGTGGTGAGTTTTTCAATAACTCCTTTACCGATACTCCCTGATAGTAAAATATCAACATCAAATAATAAGTTCTTAGGATTTGTATTTTCATCATCGTGAAAAGTGAACCTTAGAGTTTCATTATCTTTTAATTCTACCATTCTCGTATCACTTATTTTATCATTTTCAATCGTAAAAATTGTATAATTTGTACATCTCCCAGCATGGTTGGTTACGGTTTTTTTGTTTTGAGAAGTAACGGCAACTATTGTTTTCATATATATATTTTTATCAAATTAAGTTAAATTTATTATGATAAATTGTAATATAGGTTACTTCAAATAATAATAATTAAAATTATTGTCTAAGTATCTTGCATTTAAGTATTTTCTATCCTAATTTTATAAAATGAATTTCAAATAAGCTCTTATGAAAATTACTTACCTTGGCCATGCTTCCTTAGCAATAGAAATTGCTGGAAAATATATTATTGTCGATCCATTTATTACAGGAAATGAATTAGCAAAGAATATTGATATCAATTCGCTTAAAGCAGATTATATTTTGGTAACACATGCACATGAAGATCATATTTTAGATGTTGAAAGTATTGCCAAACGAACAGACGCAAAAATTGTTTCAAATTTTGAAATAATAAATCATTTTGAAAATTTAGGAATTGCTGGACACCCAATGAATCATGGGGGTTCTTGGCAATTTGACTTCGGAAAACTAACTTATACCAATGCAATTCATTCAAGTTCTTTCCCTGATGGTTCGTATGGTGGTCAGCCAGGTGGTTTTTTATTAGAAACAGAAGATGGCAATGTTTATATAGCTGGAGATACAGCTTTAACTATGGATATGAAATTAATTTCTATGCAAACTAAAGTTGATTTAGCTGTTTTACCTATTGGTGATAATTTTACCATGGGAATTGAAGGTGCAGCAATTGCTGCCGAATTTTTAGTTTGTAATCGCATTTTGGGCTACCACTATGATACTTTTGGTTATATCGAAATAGATCACAAAAAAGCAAAAGAGATTTTTAAAAATAAGGGTGTCAATCTAACTTTATTAGAAATTGGTAGTTCTTTGAAATTATAAATATTTTTATAAAGATTGTTTTAAAAATTATTTGTTTAATAAAATCATTATTATCATGACCAGACAAGAACTTAGAGAAAAATATTGGAAACACCCAAATTGGCATAAAAAAGATATTATAAGTGATTTTGGTGATGATGCCGAAGAAGTTTTTAAAAAAGCTTTTAATTTACACCTTACTGAAGGCAAAAGACTAAATATTAGAGATAAGAAATTACTAGGATATTTATTTTGGAAAGTAAGAAAACGGCAATGGGAAAGTATTCACTATATTCCTAGGTTTGAGGTTGATGAATCACGTCAAATTGAATTTGTAAAAGCAATGAATGGAATTCGTAAAGAATTTATTAATACCGAAGATCTTGAATTTAGAATAACTCGAGATCATTCCTATGTAGAATATAATAAAAAAGATCTTTTGCCTTCTACAGATCTAAAAACATTTGGTCTATTTTTAAAACAACACTTTTTATTAACTATTAGTGTTGATACTATTGAAAAGTATCTAAAAGAAAAAAAGATATAAGATTCTAATTATGGAAATAAAAATAGATTTTAAGTCAATTGATTGGTGGTATTGGTTTGTTATACTTATTGCAATTATAATTGGTCTAACCTGGAGAAAAGAAGGGTTTTATATAGTAATGCTTATTAGCACAATTCAATTTATTCACTTTATGATTGCACAAGAATTTAGTGCATTAGCTACACAAGTTCGCTTAGTGTATACTATTTTCACAATTTTGGCATTTTTCTTATTACCAAATCTAATCCTTTACTGGATATTATTAGTTGGTACAATTATGGTAGTTTTATTTGATAGATGTATGATTGCTAAAGTATTATTACTAATGCCTTGGAATAAAAATTTAGAACAATCTTAATACAATTATTCTATACATTTTTATTTTTTTAGGTAATAACTTTTTTAACAGCTTTTTCTAAGGCACTTTTGCCTTTAAGGCCTACAAGTTGTTCAACAACTTTTCCATTTTTAAATATAATAATTGTTGGGATACTTCTAATTCCAAATTTTTTAGAAATTTTTGGATTCTCTTCTACATTAAATTTACAAATTTTCACTCTATTGCTACTGATTTCTTCAGCTAACTTACTAACAATAGGACCTTGAAGTTTACAAGGTTGACACCATTCTGCCCAAAAATCTACTAAAGTTACACCTTGTTTAATATAAGAATTAAAGTTTTTATCGTTTAGTATAATTAATTTTTCGCTATCTGTATGATTGCCTCCGAGTGCAGGTGCAAACATTTTATATCTGCGATATATAAAAAGACCTAATACTACTACTACAATACTTATCCCAATTATCCAATTCATAAGTTTTCTTTAAATTATTATTAATTTAACTATTTATTACATAGCCTTTAAACTCAAATCCATATTGCTTACCGAATGGGTTAATGCTCCGCTAGAAATATAGTCAACACCACAATTAGCATAAGCTCTGGCTGTTAACAAAGTAATTCCACCCGATGATTCGGTTTGACACTTATCTCCAATTAAGGCAACAGCCTTTTCCGTATCCGAGTAATCAAAATTATCTATTAAAATTCTATGTATTCCATCGTGTTTTAGAATTTTTTCAATTTCTTCTATATCTCTGGCTTCAACTATAATTTTAAGATCTAATTTATTGTCTTTTAGGTAATTTTGAGTTTTTTCTATTGCTTTATCAATTCCATCAGCAAAATCAATATGGTTATCTTTTAACATAATCATATCATATAAAGCAAATCGATGATTTTCACCACCACCAATTTTCACAGCCCATTTTTCGATGGCTCGAATTCCTGGTGTAGTTTTTCTAGTATCTAAAACCTTAGTTTTAGTTCCTTTTAATAGCTGAGAAAACCTGTGTGTTTTTGTAGCAATAGCACTCATTCTTTGCATAGAATTTAATACTAATCTCTCTGCTTTTAAAATAGATTGAGAATTCCCAGTAATAAAAAAAGCAATATCACCAATTTCAACTTGATCTCCATCTGTAAGAAATGTTTCAATGGATAATTTTTTATCTACTTCTTTAAATATCATTTTAGCAAAATCAATTCCTGCAATAATACCAGCTTCTTTTACTAATAATTTAGCCTGACCCTTTGCATCAGCAGGGATACAAGCAAGCGAACTATGGTCACCTTCTCCAATATCTTCTCTAATTCCGTTTACAATTATTAGGTGTAATTCCTTTTGAAATTGTTCTTTGCTAATCATTGGTTTGATTTTTTATTGTTACAAAAATAACTTTTTATATTTACAGAATAAATAAAAATAGAATGAAAATAAAATTATTGGCAATTGGTAAAACTGATGATAAGAATTTACAAGCTCTAATTCAGACATACGAAAGTAGATTGAAGCATTATATAAAATTTGAAATAGAAGTTATCCCGGATATTAAAAATGTAAAAAATATCTCAAAAGAGCAGCAAAAGGAAAAAGAAGGTGAGTTGATTTTAAAGAGAATTAATCCAACAGATAATTTAGTTTTATTGGATGAAAAAGGAAAAGAATATAGATCCATAGAGTTTTCAGGTTTTTTACAAAAAAAAATGAATGCTGCCGTAAAACAAATGGTCTTAGTAATAGGTGGCCCTTATGGTTTTTCTGATAAAGTTTATAAAAAAGCTACTGGAAAATTATCTCTTTCGAAAATGACATTTTCACATCAAATGATTAGGTTATTTATAGTTGAACAAATTTATAGGGCTTTTACAATTCTAAAAAATGAGCCATATCACCATGAATAATTTAGATTTTGATCTAAATGATTCATAAAAACCAAATGAGGATTTGATATAATTTTAGTAAAAAATATTCAAACCCTCATTTTATTTTAAAATTTGATAGATTAGAGATTATTTCAACAATAATTTATCAATACCTTTTACAGCATTAAATCCATCGGCTATAGCCGAAATAGCATCAGAATTTCCATATTTTACAGAATCACCTCCTGCAAATATTTTTGTAACACCTGTTTGACGAAGGTCATTTACTTGAATTTTACCTCTTTCAATGATAAGATCTTCTTTATAATTTTCAGGTAACCAATCAAAATCAGCTTGCTGTCCGATTGCTCCAATTACAGTATCACATTCATAGATTGTTTCGCTACCTTCAATTGCTACAGGTCTTGGTCGTCCACCGTCTTCGGCAACCATTTTAGCTTTTAGATATTCAATTCCAATAACTTTACCTGTTTTTTCGTCTTTGATAATTCTGGTTGGAATTGCTTGAGGTACAATATTTATACCTTCATGTTCTGCTCCTTCAATTTCTTCCCAATCGGCAGGCATATCTTCAACTCTACGACGATATAGTATTGTAACATCTGCACCAAATCTAGCAGATACACGAGCACCATCAATAGCAACATTACCACCACCAATTACGGCTACTTTTTTACCAACATCATAAGTTTCATCACTATTGATAATTTTTAAGTATTCAATTGCGGAAATTACGCCAGGAGAATCTTCATTTTTAATTCCTATATTCCAAGGGTTTTGCAGCCCTATACCAACAAATACAGCATCATTATTAGTATAAATCTCATCGAAAGTGATATCTTTTCCAACTTTGGTATTGTATTTAATTTTTACACCAATGCTTTCCATATATTGGATTTGCTTATCGATACTTTCAAGAGGGAAACGATATTTAGGTATTCCGTACATAATCATACCTCCGGCATGAGCTTGAGCTTCATAAATAGTAACATCATATCCTTTTAAGGCTAAGTAATAAGCGGCAGTTAAACCAGCAGGACCAGCACCTACAATACCAACAGAGAATCCATTTGGTTCTTCAATTTTTGGATCTACAATTTCTTTAATCATTTCAACAGTAGGAGCAGTTTCAGTAGCATAACGTTTTAGCCATCTAATTGCTACAGCTTCTCCACGAACCTGTAGAGCACAAACATCTTCACAGACTCTTGTACAAACTTTACCACACATTTCAGGCAGAGGATTGTTATCGTAAATAATACGTAATGCATCATCATCATTTCCTCTAGCTATTGCATTGATATATTCAGGAATATGCATGTTTTCAGGGCAAGCTTCTGTACATAAACCACAAGAGATACAACGATCTGCTTCAGCTCTTGCTTCTTCTTCAGAGTAGCCTAAAACAACTTCAGCAAATGATTTTACTCTTTCTTTACCATCTAATTCACGCATAGGAACTCTATCGTACAATGAAAGCGAAGTATTCATATCACAAGTATATGAAAGTCTATCTTTTGCGTCTGGATTATCTAAACCTGGAGTTAGTAAAAAATCATTTGGATTATCTGTAACAAAAATATAATCTTTGGTAAGATTTAATGATCCAGTTGGGCAAACATCTACACAAAGTGCACACCAGCAGCAGCGACCATTATCTATTCTTGGGCGTAAACCACTATCTCCTTTTTTACCGTCAATATTATCTAAAGAGATCATATCAATGGCATCATTCTGGCAAATTGTAGAACAGTTTCCACATCCAATACATTGGTCTAAGTCATTAAAATGTAAACCACGATAATTATCTGAAGCCTTGTTGGTTTCATACGGATATTGAATTGTATGTGGTTTCTTGAACAACTGTTTAACAGCTCCAAGTGGTTGTAACATTCCTTTTAAGTCAATAAAGCTCATATTTTTTTTAGCTTTTTTACCTTTAAATCCATAAATGGGATATTTAATAGGTAATTATTAATCTTATATTTTATTCAATCATTGAATTAATCTGCTATCTTTCAATCTCAGGTGGACAAACACCTAATGAATTCAAAATAAATGATACATCAGCAATATTTTGTCCAGGTAATATTTTCTCTAGAACTGTAACACCATGCGTGTATGCAGCTCCTTTTACATGAACTCTATACGGTTTATTTCCACCATCACTTGTTACATGGAAACCAATTTCACCACGTACACTTTCTGTTTTTGCCCAAGCTTGTCCAGCAGGAACAGTCCATTTCATAGGATTGGAAACTTTATTATAATAAGCACCTCCTGGCATATCAGCAATTGCTTGACGAATAATTCTTATCGATTGTCTTACTTCTTCTTTTCTAACTAGAGCTCTTGCCCAGATATCACCTCCTTCTTGCGTAGGAACATCAAAGTCAATTTTATCATAAACTTCATAAGGTTCATCGATTCTTACATCTGACTTTATTCCAGTTCCTCTTAAAACTGGTCCAACAACTCCCCATTCAATAGCTTTATCTTTTGGTACGATTCCAACACCTTGAGCACGTTTTTGAAAAATAGTATTATCAAATAAGATTTTATTGTATTCATCTAATCTTTTCTCGATATAATCCATGGTACGGAGTGTTTTATCAGTCCATCCTTCAGGAAGGTCTCTTCTTACACCACCGGGCCAAATATACATATGATAAATTCTACCTCCAGTAAGGTCTTCAAAAAGATCTAAAATATAGTTTCTATCTCCAACCGACCATTGTGGTGTTAAGTATAATCCGGCAGAACCCGATTGACCTGCATACCAAAGCATAAAGGATTGCATTCTTGCCAATTCCATTACGATTACTCGAATATATTTTGCTCTTTCAGGAACTTCACGATTGTCTAACTCTTCAACAGCACGTGCATAAGTTAGTTCCATCGGATCTGGTTCGGGAACACAAAAACGGCAGAGTAGGGTAAAAGCTTGAATCCAGTTTCGTCTTTCAATTAATTTTTCAAAAGCACGGTGTAAATATCCAACATGAGTTGCAGCACTTACAACAGTGTCTCCTTGCACTTTTAATTTAACCATCATATTACCGGTAATTCCCGGATGTTGAGGTCCTATATATAACGTTGTTTCTTTTTCTCTTACCATAACTTATTCTCTTGAATATTTTTTAGCAAAATCAGGTACAACAGTACCACTTCTTTTACTTAATTCCTCTCTTACGTCTTTTGCATCTTCTCTTCCAGGACGAGTGTAAAAAGTTTCTGCTGCATATTTATGTGTATCAAATTCTTTTCGCATTGGCGGAATTTGATCCCAGTCTTCTAAAATAAAATCATGCTCACCAACCAAACCAGGAAACTCAATACCAAACATTTCACGCATTTCTCTCTCGTAGGTGTTAGCATGATCCCAAATAGTATCAATATTTTCCATTACTGGAATTTCACGATCAATTCTTGTTTTCACAAACAAAGTCAACTTATCAACAGGATGATAGATTGTGTAAACCAATTCGAATTCTCCTTGCTCGATCCAATCTATACAAGTCATGTGATTCATGTGAATATAACCAAGTTGTTTTTTTGCAAATAATAAAATACTAGAAACAGTATTTTTATCTGCATGAACTTCCACACGACGATCTCTTATAACTTTTCCTTCAATTTTAAAGGCAGAAGTCACAGCATTGAGTAATATATTTTCTTTAACTAAATCAGTCATAATTCAAATATTTAGGATATTTTACCAGTTATAGTCTGGCATTTTCCAGTTTTTGATAATCTTTTTTTGATTTGATCTGTAGTGCTCTAAATTCTCACGATATTTTTCACCGTTATTTGCCTTACCAGCCATGATTAATTCTTGTAATTTTACAAAGCCAGAAATTACGGCTTCAGGGCGTGGCATACATCCATTGATATAAACATCAACAGGTATGTATTGATCTAAACCATTAATTGTGTTATAACTATCGTAATACATTCCTCCGTTAACCGTACAAGATCCAAAACCTATTACATATTTGGGCTCTTGCATTTGTTCGTAAACTCTAATAACACGTTTTAAAGTTTTTGTAGAAAGGTATCCTGTTATTAATAAAACATCTGCTTGACGGGGTGTTGCAGCACCTCTAATACCGAAACGCTCAGCATCATAACGTGATGTCATGGTTGCTGGAATTTCAATTGCACCACAACCAGTACCATAAGCCAAAACAAATAAAGAATGCTTTCTTGCAAAGTTTCCTATGTAGTCAACAATCTTTTGTGAGTTTTTATCATTTTCCATAATTCTAATCTTCTATTATACTTCTTTGTCTTTTTTGGACATTTCCTTTATAGGGAAAGAAGAGGAGTTTTTCTATAATATTTTATTTTTAATACTTTTTTATTTCTATTCAGAGAATTTGTTAGTTTAATTAAAAAAAACAGCCCAAAGTACTCCGACAATCCCTAAAGCTGTAGGCCAGCCCCAAAAATATCTAATTGCTTGTTCGGTACGGTATCTTGGATTAATCCATCCATAAAATACGGGAATCATATAAAGTAAAAATGTTTTAACGAGTAATATACCAATTCCTGCAAGGGTAGCTAATATTCCAGAATCATCAGGATTTCCTGCACCACCAAAAAATAAATGAACATATAGAGTTAGTTTTATAAAAGCAAAAACTGCTCCACCGCTCATCATTGTTCCTAAATATTTTCCTCCAAATTCTGATACTGGACCAGATGCTAATTCCGCAGGAGCACCAACAATATCAAAAGGAGAATATCTAAACATTCCTAATGAAGCAAGTAGTGCTGCTAAAAATGCAAATGGATTAGCAAAAGCATTCCAAACTCCTGTTTCATGTTGAACTTGAGTAAGGTCTTGTACTGATGTTGTTTGAAATTGAATCATCAAAGCAACTAATGCCAAAACAAAGGGAATTTCATAACCAACCATCTGACTCAAACCTCTAGTTACACCAATAGCTGAATTTGGATTTCCTGTTTGACCTGCACCTAAAGCCATTCCTAATGATCCAAAAACCATCATATATAAAAGGAATATCAAATCACCGTGAAAAGATAAATTAGGAAACCATAAATTACCATTTAAAATTGGAATAAACATTAATACAGTTACTGCAGCTATAATAATCCAAACTGGAGCCATATGCCCCATAAAACCATGTGCAATATTTGTTTTTTTACTTTGTAATTTAAGTAAATCCAAAAAGTTTTGATATACAGGAGGTCCATATCTATTCTGTACTCTCGCAGTTAATTTCCTAACAATTCCACCATAAGTCATACCAACGGTAAATGCCATAATGGTGGTTAAAATTGCTCCAAATATTTTTAATCCTAAATCTTCCATTTTAATAATCTAAATTCCTTTGTAATATTTTAATTAGCAAATAAAGTATCTTTAAATAGTAACAGAATCACTAAAAAGATTACTACAAATAAAGCGTATGTTTGTCCGTTTCCGGAATAAATTTTTCTTATAAAATCTGTTAATGCTTCTAAAGCATTTCCAAGGTCATTCCATATTTTATTCATGCTGCGTTTATAAAGTGGCGCAGCAGCTCTTTCAAACGGTTTAAAGAAATCCATTTGATAAGTAAGGTTTTCATTTTCAGTAGGAATTTCACCACCTGTAGAAATATCTTTGGTACCAACGTTTTTGGTTCCTTTATATCCTTTAATAGTTAAGAATGCAAAGATGGCAACAAATACAATACCGATAGATAAATTAATATAGGTCATATTTGATTCTTCTCCCCAAACATTAACTAGAATCGACATATCCCAATTTACATCACTAAACCCAAGATAATGCATTCCGTGAGCAATAGGTTCAAAAAGAATACCAGGAAATGCACCGGTAACCATTAATAAAATTGCTAAGATCATCATTGGAATAATCATGGTTATAGGAGCTTCTTTAACATGTTCGGTGTCTTTTTCTTCTTGTCCTAAGAATAATCCGAAAAGAAATCTATAGCTATATAAAAATGCTGCTGTACTAGAGAAGAAAATTACAATCACCAAAAAGTAATTATTTGATTCGGTTATTAACGCTTCGTATAACATCCATTTCCCAACAAAGCCACCAAGTGGTGGAATACCTGCTAAAGCGATGATTGAAACTAAAGCAACAAAGAAAGTAAAAGGCATTTTTCTAATCAAACCAGAAATTTTGGTCATATCAGTGGTTCCAACTTGTTTTTCAACAGCACCAACTACCATAAATAAAGCACCTTTAAAAATTCCATGAACAATTGCTAAAAATAAAGCAGCCATAACACCTAATTCAGATCCGGTAGATAATCCAACAATAATATAACCCAATTGTGCTATAGAAGAATAGGCTAAAAGTTTTTTTGCGTCGGTTTGTATTAAAGCATAAATGGTTGCCATTACAGCAGTTATGCCACCTAACCAACCTAATGTATATCTTAAAGCAACAACATAATTTACATTTTCATGATCTGTATATGAATAAGCACTTGCCAATACCAAACCGATACCTAAAATACCCATTTTTGACATAGCTCCAGAAAATATTGAAGTAAAAGCCATTGGTGATTTTGAGTAAGCATTAGGAGCCCAAACATGTAATGGCATTAGTGCAGCTTTTACAGTAAATCCAATCAATAACATAATAGGTATATACATATGTTCTGAAAAGTTAAATGCTCCGTTTTGTATTGCATCTGCAATATTATAAGTTCCATAATTTGCTTTGATAGAAACAATGGCTGTTAACATAGCATAAGCGCCAATAGCACTAAATATCATGTATTTCATACCAATATTTTGAGATTTATGGCCAGTGTAAATCACCAATAGATAAGATGACCAAGTCATAATTTCCCAAAAGATAAAAAAGCTAATAAAATCCTGACTAAAGATAATACCGATCATACCGGTTACTGTTAATATAAAATTAGCATAGTAATATCCTAATCTTTTTTTGCCCTGCATGTATCCAATTGAATATAAGGAAGCCAAAGTGCCTAAGCCTAAAACAATAATTGCAAAAATATAAGTATAAGGTGTTACACCAAATTGCATTGGAATTTCTCCCAATGTAAATTGATAGGTGTCACCCGTATCAACTTGTGTAAAAAACAAGAAACTTACCAAAGCGATGGTAGCAAAAGCAATAATTCCACCAATTTTTGGGGCAACTTTATTTATCAGAAAAACAAGTAGTGCTCCTGAAAATAAGATTGTTATAAGTAAAAAGAAAATATTCATCTGTTTATTTTTTATTTATTGAATTGGTAAATCAGCATTTAAAACATACTTAATGTATGATGCTTTATCTAATAAAATATCTGCAGCATTGTGTAAGTATCCAGTAACTAAATCGGGATAAAAACCAATAACAAGTATTGCGATTCCTAAAATTGTCATTGATAACATTGCATTAAATCTTGGTCTGTAAACTTCAATATGAGCATCATCTGCTGCAAAAAACAGTTTGCTTACAACTCTGAAGTAATATACAATTTCAATAACACTTACAGCAAGAATTGTAACAATCAAAAAGATCATTTCTTTATCTGCTGCTGCTGATAAAACATATAATTTACTCCAAAATCCTGAGAAAGGTGGTAAACCAACTATAGCAAAAGCACCTATTGCAAAAAGTACTGAAATAATGGGTAATCTTTTAGCAATACCGTGTAATGATGAAATGGTTTTATCTTTTGAATTATACATCAAAATACTACCTGTCATGAATAGTAAACTTTTAATTATTGCATGATTCAGTAATAAGAACA
>DAOUQH010000027.1 GCA_030625645.1 Flavobacteriia bacterium
AATCTGATCTTTTATATAGTATATATTTTCAAATTCATCTACACCAATAAATTGATCAGCTACTAAAGGAGTTTTAGAAATAAGCTCAGTTTGAATTACTTGAGCAAAAGAAAAACAAGCATTTAATATAAATATGAGAAGAAGTTTTGATTTCATTTAAAAACAAATGTAAGAAATATTATTCTTCTTAATGGTTTTAGTGGGGGTTTCACTTAAGGTGAAGTCCTGACTTATTCTACAAAAAAGACCTGATGAAAATCAGGTCTTTCTATAAATATTTATTTTGTTCTATATTTCAAATGCATCTTTTACCGCTTCTACAAAATCTAATTTTTCCCAAGTAAATAATTCAACTTCTAGAGTCTTTTTACCTGCATAAGGCGACTTAAAACATTTTGTTACTTTCCTACTTGATCTTCCCATATGTCCATAAGCAGCTGTTTCGGTATAAATTGGATTACGTAATTTTAATCTTTCTTCGATAGCGGCAGGTTTCATATCAAATAATTTTTCAATAATCTTTGCAATTTCTCCATCCGTTTTGTCAACTTTTGCTGTTCCATAAGTATCAATATTAATAGAAGTTGGCTCGGCTACACCAATAGCATAAGAAACCTGTACCAAAACTTTATCACAAACTCCTGCAGCAACCATATTTTTAGCAATATGACGTGCTGCATAAGCTGCTGAACGGTCAACTTTACTTGGATCTTTTCCGCTAAAAGCGCCACCACCATGCGCGCCTCTACCTCCATAAGTATCAACAATAATCTTTCTTCCGGTTAAACCGGTATCGCCATGCGGCCCACCAATAACAAATTTACCTGTTGGATTTACATGATAAGTTATGTCATCATTAAATAATTTTTGTAATTCAATAGGTAATTTTGCCACCATTCGTGGAATTAAAATCCCTACAATATCCTCTTTAATTTTCGCCAACATAATATCATCTTCATCAAATTCATCGTGTTGAGTTGACAAAACAATCGTATCAATTCTTATTGGTTTATGATTGTCGGAATATTCAATAGTAACCTGACTTTTAGCATCTGGTCGTAAATAGGTAATTTCTTTATTCTCTCTTCGTAAATCAGCCAATTCTACCAATAATAAATGACTTAGATCCAAAGCCAAAGGCATATAATTTTCGGTTTCGTTGGTTGCATAACCAAACATCATTCCTTGGTCACCGGCACCTTGTTCTTCTTTCTTTTCTCGATCAACACCCTGATTGATATCTTTTGATTGTTCATGAATTAAAGAGATCACACCACAACTTTCGCCATCAAATCTATATTCGCTTTTTGTATAACCAATTCTATTTATAGTATCTCTGGCAATTCTGGCTACATCAATATAAGTTTTGGTATGTACTTCTCCTGCTAAAACTACCTGCCCGGTAGTTACCAAAGTTTCACATGCTACTTTTGATTCTGGATCAAAAGCTAAAAATGCATCCAACAAGCTATCCGAAATTTGATCGGCAACTTTATCAGGATGTCCTTCCGATACAGATTCGGAGGTAAATAAATATGACATAATATTAAATTTATGTTAGAGGGTAAAAAGTATGATTGCGCGTATCTAAAGAAGTGTATTTTGCTTTAGCATTTGTTTTATGTTGAAATAGTTTCAACATCAGAGGTTGCAATCATTACAAATCTATCCTCTAAGATTATGGTGCAAAGTTATAAAAACTTGGAATTATAATCCAAATATTTTTCAAGAATTATTTATTTCATCTTTTATTTGAAAATATTTTCTACATTTGTTACCACTAATAAAAACAATGAATAGAAATTTAAACAATACAATAATCATGATGATGTGTAAATCTTACGCAGAGGTCGGTCTTGTTTAATATAAAACATATAGATTTAAGAAGAGCCTCTGCAAATGCAGAGGCTCTTCTTTTTTTAGAAAAATTAATCTATAATTTGAAATTATAAATATTTAATTAACATAATTGTTGCTAGAATGTAAATTAATCCGTTATTTTGCGGCAAAGTTCATAAACTTATTTAATGTTATTAAGAAAGGTGGAGGGATAGACCCTTTGAAGCCTTAGCAACCCTTTATTCAACATAAAGAAGGTGCTAAATTCTACCGATTTTCGGATAGATAACTCGCAAAAGTGTTTCACTTTACTTTTCTTGTAACTTATTTATATTCAACAATTTTAAATCATCACAATGATGAAAGATTTATTATATACATCTGTAAAAGGTTTTACTACCAACTCTGGATATTTTTATCCTAAATTTGAGTTGTCTTATCAGTTATTCGGACAAGAATTACATAGCGCACCTATAATTTTGGTTAATCATGCCCTTACGGGAAATTCGGATGTTGCCGGAAAAAATGGTTGGTGGAAAGATTTGATAGGTCAGGGTAAAGTAATAGATACCAACAATTACACAATTTTAGCGATTAATGTTCCCGGAAACGGATATGATAAAAAATCGGAAAACTTAATCGAAAATTACGAAGATTTTAATGCTCGTGATATTGCTAGGCTTTTTGGTTTAGTTTTAGATAATTTAAAAATAGACAGATTATTTACAGCCATTGGGGGTTCGCTCGGAGGCGGAATTGCTTGGGAGATGACATTTTTATTTCCAGATTTAATCGAAAATCTGATTCCGGTTGCAACCGATTGGAAAGCATCTGATTGGATTTTAGCTCATAATAAAACACAATTACAAATTCTTTCAAATTCGAGTAAGCCAGTACACGATGCGCGAATGATGGCAATGCTTTTTTATCGAACAGCCGATTCTTTTAAAGAAAAATTTAATCGTACAAAAAACAAAGAACAAGGTAATTTTAATACTGAAAGCTGGTTGCTTCATCACGGAAAACAATTAGAAAATCGTTTTACTTTACAAGCTTACAAAATGTTAAACCATTTATTAGGCACTTTAGATGTATCTAGAAATAGAGGTTCTTTTACTGAAATAGCAAACCAAATAAAAGCTTCTGTACATCAGATTGGTGTAGATTCAGATTTCTTTTTTGTACCACAAGAGATTAAAGAAACACAAAATATTTTAGATAAATCAGGGGTTATTAATACTTATAATGAGATTAAATCCATTCATGGTCACGATGCTTTTTTAATTGAATACGATCAATTATCAGAATTTTTATTACCAATTTTTAAATCGGCTAAAGCAAAATTACCAAAAACCAAAAAGATAAAAATTGTAAAATTTGGTGGCAAATCTTTGGCAAATGGAGAAGGAATTAAACAAGTTATTCAGGTTATTTCTTCCAAGATTAACAATGGAGAAAAAATAGCAATTGTAGCTTCAGCTCGTGGAAATTCAACCGATGCTTTACTCAAAATTTTAGAGGAAGCTAAATTAGGTAATGGTTATAAAAAAGAATTTCAAAGCTTTAAATCTTATCAATTAGTTCCAGATACAAGTTTTAATTTTGAAAAAGAATTTTCTCTTTTAGAAAAGGTTTTTGAAGGGGTACACTTATTGGGTGATTACAGTACAAAAATTAAAGATAGAGTTTTAGCTCAAGGCGAATTAATATCTGTTAAAATGCTTACAAATTTACTGCAAAAAGAAGGTTTTAATGTAAGTTATTTAGATAGTAGAAAATTGATAAAAACCGATGATACTTTTGGAGAAGCTGTACCAATTCAGGAGATTTCAAGAGAAAATGTAGTTAGACATTTTAAGAAGAAAGAAGGTGAAATTCAGGTTGTAACCGGGTTTATTGCTTCAAATTTAGATGGAGAAACTACTACTTTAGGCCGAAATGGAAGTAATTATTCTGCCTCACTTTTAGCAAATTATTTAGATGCCGAAGAGTTAGAAAATTACACTCATGTTGACGGAATATTTACTGCCAATCCCGATTTGGTTTCCGATGCTAAAAAGATCGAAGAACTCACTTTTCAGGAAGCAAATGAGCTAGCAAATTTTGGTGCAAATATTTTACATGCAAAAACTATTATTCCATTAGTAGAAAAAAATATTCCCTTACGATTATTAAATACTTTCGATACCGATAATAAAGGAACATTAATCAAGTCTCAATCAAAAAATAAAGGAATTCGTTCGGTTACTGTTCAAGAAAATGTATCATTAATTAGTTTGGTTGGTAGAGGTTTACTAGGAAAATCAGGTGTTGATGCTAGAATTTTTACATCCTTAGCAAATAGTGACATTAGTGTGAGTATTATCTCGCAGGGTTCATCCGAAAGGGGAATAGGTTTTGTGGTAAATTCTGCTGATGCAAAAAAAGCAAAACGTACACTCGAAAAAGAATTCATCAAAGAGTTTGAAACCAATGACGTTAACGTTATTCAAATTAAAGATAAGCTAGGTATTGTTTCTGTAATCGGACAAAGCTTAGATAATTTTCATTTGGCATATAGCGCATTAATGAAAAATGGCGTTTCACCAGTATTAATCAACAATACCGTTACCGGAGATAATATCTCGTTATTATTGAAACATAAAGATCTAAATAAAGCTATTAATGTAATTCATGGACATATTTTTGGGGTTTCCACCAAAATAAATATTGCTGTTTTTGGCAAAGGATTGGTTGGCGGAACCATGATAAATCAGATACTAAAAAGCACTAATGATATTGAAAAGCGGAAAAATATCAAGTTAAATATTTTTGCTGTGGCAAATTCAAAAAAGGTGCTTTTACAAAAGGAAGGAATAAACCAAAATTGGGAGACAGAGTTCGATAATTATGGTAAAAAGAATTTTACCATTAATGATATCATTCAGTTTGCAAAAGCAAATCATTTTGAGAATTTAATTGCTGTAGATAATACAGCAAGTAAACCTTTTATTCAAAACTATATTCCTTTAGTTGAAAATGGCTTCGACTTGGTTTCTTCCAATAAAATCGCCAATACAAAATCATTTGATTATTATAATAAACTACGTGATTCCTTAAATAGGAATCAAAAAAAATATCTTTATGAAACTAATGTTGGGGCAGGATTACCGTTAGTTGACACCATAAAATTACTACATCATTCAGGAGAAAATATCACCAAAATCAAAGGTGTGTTTTCGGGTTCACTAAGTTATTTGTTTAATAATTTCTCTGTCGAAAATAAAAATTTTAGTGAGATTTTAAACGAAGCTGTAGAACAAGGGTTTACTGAACCAGATCCTCGTGAAGATTTAAGTGGCAATGATGTTGGAAGAAAATTATTAATTTTGGCAAGAGAATTAGATTTACAAAATGAATTTGATGATATTAAGATTCAGAATTTAATTCCAAATCATTTAAGAAAAGGAAGCAAAGAAGAATTTTTAGAAAATATTGAAGATCTGAATCCAATTTATAAAGAAATAAAAGACAAACAAAAACTAGGAAATGTCTTGCGGTATGTAGGGGAATTATCAGGAGATTTACAAAAAGAAAAAGGAGATTTAGATGTGAAATTAGTATCGGTTTCTGAAAACAGTTCTTTAGGACAAGTAAAAGGATCAGATTCTATTTTTGAAATTTATACCGAATCTTATGGTGATAGACCAATTGTAATTCAGGGTGCGGGTGCGGGTGCAAAAGTTACAGCCAGAGGCGTTTTTGGCGATATTTTAAGGTTAGCCGAAAAGGTAAATTGATTGAAAATTTAAGATTTAATGCTCTTCGAGAGTCAAAGACCTCGAAGTGTCAATTTTAATAAAGATAATATAGTAAATCCCAATAATAAAGTCCAACTTTATGGAGATTTGAAAAAAAATAAATATCATGAGTACAAAAAAACATTTCGAAACACAAGCAATTAGAACACAAACCGAGCGCTCTCAATTTAGTGAACATTCTACACCAATGTATATAACTTCGAGTTTTGTTTTTGATGATTCCGAAGATATGCGTGCTTCTTTTGCCGAAGAAAAATCAAAAGATCTTTACAGCAGATTTACAAATCCAAACACATCCGAATTTATCGATAAAATTGTACAAATGGAAGGTGCAGAAAGTGGATATGCTTTTGCAACCGGAATGGCAGCAATATTTTCAACTCTAGGAGCTTTGTTAAAAAGCGGAGATCATGTAGTTTCTTGTAAATCGGTTTTTGGTTCAACCCATGCATTATTTACACAATATCTTCCAAAATGGAATATTGAAACTTCGTATTTTAATGTTGATGAATCTGATAAAATTGAAAGTTTGATAAAACCAAATACCAAAATTTTATATGCCGAAACTCCTACAAATCCGGCAATTGATATTTTAGACTTAGAGTTACTTGGTGAAATTGCAAAAAAACATAATTTACTACTGGTAATTGATAATTGTTTTGCTACGCCATATTTACAAAGACCAATTGAATTTGGAGCAGATATTGTAGTTCATTCTGCAACCAAATTATTAGATGGTCAGGGAAGAGTTTTAGGAGGTGTTGCAGTAGGTAAAGCTGATTTAATTCGTGAAATTTATTTATTTTCACGAAATACAGGTCCATCAATGTCACCATTTAATGCCTGGGTTTTATCAAAAAGTTTAGAAACTTTAGCCGTGAGAGTTGAAAAACATTGTGAAAATGCAATGAAAGTAGCCGAGTTTTTAGAAAAACATCAAAAAGTAAATTGGGTAAAATATCCATTTTTAAAATCTCATCCACAGTATGAAGTTGCCAAAAAGCAGATGAAATTAGGTGGAAATATTGTAGCTTTCGAGATTAAAGGTGGAATTGAAGCAGGAAGAGATTTTTTAAATAAAATAAAAATGTGTTCTTTGTCGGCTAATTTAGGCGATACACGAACCATTGTTACGCATCCGGCATCAACAACACACAGCAAACTAAGTGAAAAAGATAGATTAGAAGTAAGCATAACTGACGGTTTGGTAAGAACCTCAATTGGCTTAGAGCATGTAGAAGATATTATTAATGATTTGAAGCAAGCTTTGGATTAAATAATAAAATGTGAAATTGTATTTTAAATCAAAAATATGATCTGCTTAGTACTAACAAACCATGACCATAAAAATACCACATAAACAATATACTAAAGGGGAAACCAAACGAAGAAGTGTGGTTAAAGCCTTAACATGGCGTGTTATTGCTAGTTTAGACACGACTATTATTGCTTATTTTGTCACAGGAGGAAATCTTCATAAGGCTCTAGCAATTGGTGGTTTTGAAATAATTACCAAAATGGTTCTTTATTTCTTTCATGAAAGAGCATGGAATGGTGTAAAATGGGGTAAACGAATTGAAGATCTTCCAGGTGTAAAAACAGCAGACACAAAACGTAGAAGTATATTAAAAGCAACTACTTGGAGAATTTTAGGAACATTAGATACTTTTATCATTTCAAATATTTTTACAAAAAGTATTAAACAAGCTTCATCTATAGCGATAATTGAAGTATTCACTAAACCAATTTTGTACTTTTTACATGAGAGATTTTGGAATAATGTAATTTGGGGGAAAAGAGAATTTGAACAAGCAAAACATGAAGAAAAAAATTGAAGAAATTATAAAAGATAAAATACTGATTTTAGATGGCGCTATGGGTACCATGATTCAACAGTATAATTTTACAGAAGAAGATTTTAGAGGAGAAAGATTTAAAGATTTTCCTGCTTCTTTGAAAGGAAATAATGATTTGCTTTCTATTACACAACCCGAAGCAATTAAAGAGATCCACAAAAAATACTTAGAGGCTGGAGCTGATATTATCGAAACCAATACTTTTTCTGGAACTACCATTGCTATGGCAGATTATCAAATGGAAGATTTGGTGTATGAATTAAATTTTCAATCGGCAAAAATAGCAAAGGAAGTCGCTGATGAATTTACTAAAAATGAACCTCATAAACCTAGATTTGTTGTAGGTTCAATGGGCCCTACAAATAAAACTGCAAGTATGTCACCAGAGGTAAATGATCCTGGCTTTAGAGCTATTACTTTTGAAGAATTAAAAACAGCATATAAGCAGCAGGCTGAAGCCTTAATTGATGGAGGTGCAGATTTGCTTATGGTTGAAACAGTTTTTGATACATTAAATGCAAAAGCAGCATTATTTGCTATTGAAGAAATAAAAGCAGAAAGAAAAATTAATATTCCGATAATGGTAAGCGGAACAATTACCGATGCGAGTGGAAGAACGTTATCTGGTCAAACTGCCGAAGCATTTTTAATTTCTGTTTCTCATATTCCATTGCTAACTGTTGGCTTAAATTGCGCTTTAGGAGCCAAACAATTAACACCTTATTTACAAATTATTTCTGATAAATCTAATTTCGGAGTATCGGCACATCCAAATGCCGGATTACCTAATGCATTTGGAGAATACGATGAGACTCCAGAGGATATGGCTGAGCAAATAAAAGAATATTTAGATAAAAATTTAGTAAATATTGTAGGTGGTTGTTGTGGAACAACACCTGCGCATATTAAAGCTATTGCCGAAGTGGTTAAAGGTTATAAACCTAGATAGTTGATGGTTTCTGGTTGATGGCTAGTGATGAATGATTGATTTAAGAAAATTATTAATGATGAAAGAGTATACAGAGTTAGAAGTATGGACGGAAGCTAGAAAACTTACAAACATGGTATATGCAATTAGTAAGAATTTTCCTAAAAATGAAATTTATGGACTGACAAATCAAATTAGAAGATGTGCTATTTCAATATCTTCAAATATTGCTGAAGGTTGTGGTAGGCAAACGTCAAAAGATACTATTCATTTTTTACATATTGCAAGAGGATCTTTATATGAGTTAGAAACTCAACTATTAATTTCAAATGACCAGGAATATATTTCTAGCAAAGAGATGGATATATTTACAGTTCAAATAATTTCTTGCAAGAAACTTCTAAATGGTTTTATAAATTATTATAAAAGATTATGAATTTTAACAACCAACAAACAACAACTAATAACCAACAACAGAATAAAAATAACTGTAAAAAATTAAAATTATCAGGTTTAGAACCACTAATAATTGATGAAAACAGTAATTTTATCAACGTTGGTGAACGAACAAATGTAGCAGGATCACGTAAATTTCTTCGATTAATTAAAGAAGAAAAATATGATGAAGCACTCGAAATTGCTCGTAATCAAGTAGAAGGAGGAGCTCAAATTATCGATATTAATATGGATGATGGCTTGATAGATGGTGAAAAAGCTATGGTTGATTTTATGAATCTAATAGCTGCAGAACCAGATATTGCCAGAGTTCCAATAATGATTGATAGCTCAAAATGGGAAATCATGGAAGCCGGATTACAAGTTGCTCAAGGAAAATGTGTAGTAAATTCTATCAGTTTAAAAGAGGGAGAAGAAGCATTTATTCATCATGCAACTTTGATAAAACGATATGGTGCAGCAGCAATTATCATGGCTTTTGATGAACTTGGTCAGGCCGATAATTACCAACGCAGATTAGAAATCGCAAAAAGATCCTATGATATTTTGGTAAATCAAGTTGGTTTTCCTCCTCAGGATATTATTTTCGACTTAAATATTTTTCCGGTTGCAACCGGTATGGATGAACATAAAACTAATGCCACAGATTTTATTGAAGCAACTAGATGGGTAAAAGAAAATTTACCTTGTGTAAGTGTTAGTGGAGGATTGAGTAATGTATCATTTTCTTTTAGGGGAAATAATACTGTTCGTGAAGCAATGCATTCTGTATTTCTATTTCATGCTATCAAAGCCGGAATGAATATGGGAATTGTAAATCCCACAATGTTAGAGATTTATGATGAAATTCCCAAAGATCTTTTAGAGCATATTGAAGATGTAATTCTTAATAGAAGAGATGATGCTACTGAAAGATTATTAGAATTTTCTGAAACAGTAAAAGGAACAAAAAAAGAACAAAAGATAGATCTTTCCTGGAGAGAAAAGTCATTACAAGATAGAGTTACACATGCTTTAGTTAAAGGTGTTGATGCTTATATTATTGAAGATATTGAAGAAGCCAGGCAGCAAGCAACCGAACCAGTTGAAGTGATTGAAAATAATTTAATGACAGGAATGAATGTTGTTGGAGAATTATTTGGTTCAGGAAAAATGTTTTTGCCACAGGTAGTAAAATCAGCAAGGGTTATGAAAAAAGCTGTGGCTTATTTAACACCGTATATCGAAGAAACAAAAGAAGCCGGAGCAAGAGGAGTTGGGAAAATTTTAATGGCTACCGTAAAAGGTGACGTTCATGACATTGGTAAAAATATAGTTAGTGTTGTTTTGGCTTGTAATAACTATAAAATTATAGATCTTGGTGTAATGGTGCCACCCGAAAAGATCATTGACGCTGCAAAAAAAGAAAATGTTGATATTATAGGTTTGAGTGGTTTAATCACTCCTTCTTTAGACGAAATGGTTTTTTTAGCAAAAGAAATGGAACGTCAAAATTTTAAAGTTCCATTATTAATTGGCGGCGCTACAACTTCAAAAGCGCATACTGCTGTAAAGATAGATCCGGAGTATGAATATGGGGTTTTTCATGTTTTAGATGCTTCAAAAGCAGTAACAGTAGTTGGTGATCTTTTGAATAAAAAAGAATCTAAACTATATGTAAAAAGTGTAAAAGAAGACTATGAAAAAGTCCGTGAAGGGTTCTATAGCAGAGCAAAAAAGAAAGAATTTTTAAGCTTAACTCAAGCGAGAGAAAATAAATTTCAAATTGACTGGGAAAATGAAAATATTCCTACTCCAAAATTTATAGGAACCAAAGTTTTTGATAATATTCATTTAAAAAAATTGGTGAATTATATTGATTGGACACCTTTTTTTAGAACTTGGGAATTACATGGTAAATTTCCCAGTATTTTAACAGATGAAAAAGTAGGAGAAGAAGCATCAAAACTATATACAGATGCACAAAAAATGCTAAAGAATATTATCAGTAAAAATCTATTAAAAGCAAAAGCTGTATTTGGAATTTTCCCTGCAAATTCAGTTGATGATGATGATATTGAAGTTTATGATAATTCATTCCGAGACAGTGTAAAAGCTAAATTTATAACTCTCCGTCAACAAGGTAAAAAGAGAAAAGACATTGCAAACTTTGCTTTAGCCGATTTTATCGCACCAAAAAAGTCTAAAGAAGATTATATTGGCACTTTTTGTGTTTCTACAGGTTTTGGGACAGATGAATTAGCAAGGCAATTTGAGGCTGAGCACGAAGACTATGAGGCTATTATGGTAAAATCTATTGCAGATAGGTTGGCAGAAGCTTTGGCAGAATATTTACATCAGGAAGTACGAAGGCAGTTTTGGGGTTACGCCAGTGATGAACATTTTAAAAATAGTGATCTTGTAAAAGAAAAATATAGTGGTATTCGTCCGGCACCTGGTTACCCTTCATGTCCAGATCATACCGAAAAAAGAATTATTTGGGATTTGTTAAATGTAGAAGAAAATATTGGTGTAAAATTAACCGAAGGTTTATCTATGTGGCCTGCTGCATCTGTTTCGGGGTATTATTTTGCAAATGAAAAATCAAAATATTTTGGCTTAGGTAAAATAACCAAAGAGCAGGTACAAGATTTTGCTAAACGAAAAAATATGGATCTTGAGGAAGCTACGAGGTGGTTACAGCCAAATATCAATGAGTAAAAAAATGATTAAATCAATAAAAAATATAACTAAATACTAAATCAAATAGTCTAACAGTTTTGATGGTGTTAACTTAATTCCGTCTTTCAACTTCTGACTTTTCATACTATGAAAATCACAGAGCATATAAAAAATGCAAAAGGAAAAACTTTATTTTCTTTTGAAATTATCCCTCCACAAAAGGGACAAAATATTCAAACATTATATAATAATATTGATCCGTTAATGGAATTTAAACCACCTTTCATTGATGTAACTACTTCGCGTGAAGAACATATTTACATAAAAAAAGAAGGGGGATTATTAGAACAAAAAATAACTAGAATGCGTCCAGGAACAGTTGGAATATGCGCTTCATTAAAGTATAAATATGGTATAGATCCTGTGCCACATGTGTTGTGTGGAGGTTTTACCAAAGAAGAAACCGAATATGTTTTAGTTGATTGTCATTATTTAGGAATTGATAATGTTGTGGCGCTTCGGGGTGATGCAATGAAACACGAATCAAATTTTGTTCCGTGTGGGGGAGGAAATTATTATGCAAGCGAATTAGTAAAACAAATTAATAACTTGAACAACGGAAAATATCTACACGATATCGGCACATCTTATAAAACAGACTTTTGTATTGGAGTTGCCGGTTACCCTGAAAAACATTTTGAATCACCTAGTATGGAATCTGATTTAAGAAGATTAAAAGAAAAAGTAGATGCTGGAGCGGATTATGTAGTCACTCAAATGTTTTTTGATAATCAAAAATATTTTGACTTTGTTAAAGCAGCAAGAAGTATTGGAATTACTATTCCGATAATTCCAGGTATTAAACCAATTGCGATTTCACGACATTTGAATATTTTACCTCAAATTTTTAGAGTTAATTTACCTGACACTTTGGTAAGAGAAGTTGAAAAATGTAAAAATAACAATGAAGCTAGGCAAGTTGGAATTGATTGGGCAATTCAGCAATCAAAAGAGTTAGTTGCGGCTGGCGTCCCTGTAGTTCATTATTATTCAATGGGGAAATCAAGTAATATTAAAGTAATTGCTGAAAAAGTCTTTTAATCTTTTCCCTTACATTTTTATGAGTTTATCATTAGTTTTTATACTTCTATAAGAAAAATAAATTATCAAAATTATTTTTAGCAGAATTATTGTTTACTTTTGTCTCAGATTTTTTAGAAACAACATATTAAAAAATATAAAATTATGGCAATAGAAGTAACCGATGCTACTTTTGATGAAGTGGTATTACAATCAAACAAACCAGTAGTAGTTGATTTTTGGGCAGCATGGTGTGGACCTTGTAGAATGTTACACCCAATATTGGATGAAATTGAAAAAGAACTTGGTGATAAAATAGTTATTGTAAAAGTTGATGTAGATAATAATCAAGAATATGCAGCAAAGTACGGAGTGAGAAATATTCCAACTGTATTGATTTTTAAAGGTGGAGAAATTTCCGAAAAACAAGTAGGTGTTGCTCCAAAAAGTGTTTATTTAGAAAAAATAAATGCTCTTTTATAAAACTATCTTATATAAAATTTAAAAATCGCCTTTTTTAGGGCGATTTTTTTTTGAATTAATAACCAAAAATAGTTGGTTATATTTATTCCATAAAAAAAGCCTGTTATAATAACAGGCTTTATCTAATAGTTTAAAAGTTTGCGAAAGTATTAAATAACTTTTACGTTTACTGCGTTTAAACCTTTTCTACCTTCTGATAGTTCGAACTCTACTGCGTCACCTTCTTGAATTTGATCGCTCAAACCAGAAACGTGTACAAAGTATTCTTTTTTTGTGTCATCTTCAACAATAAATCCAAAACCTTTAGATTCATTGAAAAACTTTACTGTACCTTTATTCATTGTATTATTTAAAAAAATTAAGTTGCAAATATACAAAAAATTTATTATTCCTACATCTTTTTTTATAAAATATAATTATAGTATTTTTACAGACTAAATTTTTACATAAAATGGAAATAAAAAAAGAATGTTTAGTTTGCAAAAAAGATGCAACTGAAATACCTGTTACAAAATTTTATTATCAAGAATCACACTTTTATATCTGCCCACAGCATATTCCGGTTTTAATTCACGATCCAAAGAAATTAGTTGGATTATTACCTGGTGCTGGAGATATGCAAGCAGGATAGTTAGATTTTTGTCTTAGAATAAAATAAAAAGTCGGCAAAATGCCGACTTTTTTCTTTAAAACATAATCAATAACCCCATTTATTTTTTAAATAAAGGGAGTTTTGACAATATCTTATTCAAGGTGAAATATATTTATTCTCCTAAAAAAGGATATTTATAGTCCGTTGGAGGTACAAAAGTTTCTTTAATAGTACGATTTGAAACCCAACGCAGTAAATTCCATACAGAACCTGCTTTATCATTCGTTCCTGATCCTCGAGCACCACCAAATGGTTGTTGACCTACTACAGCACCTGAAGGTTTATCATTAATATAGAAATTACCAGCTGAATTAACTAAAGCTTTGGTTGCTGTGTCAATAGCATACCTGTCACCACTAAAAATTGCTCCTGTTAATGCATACGGACTAGTATTATCAATTAGTTCAAATACATTTTCCCAATCATTATCTTCGTAAAGATAAATAGTTAATACTGGCCCAAATAATTCCTCTTCCATCGTAATATAATGTGGATCTGTTGTAAGAATTACCGTTGGACGGATAAAATATCCCGTTTCCATGCTATAAGTTCCGCCAATTATTACTTCAGCATCTTTATCTTTTTTAGCATCTTCAATAAAAGTAGTTAGTTTTTCATAGGAACCTCGGTCGATAACTGCAGTGATAAAATTTGAAGGATCTTCTGGTGATCCCATTTTCATGGAATCAATATCTGATTTTAATTTTGCTTCAACTTCCTTCCACATAGATTTAGGAAGATATGCTCTTGAAGCTGCCGAACATTTTTGTCCCTGATATTCAAAAGCTCCACGAGATAAGGCTGTTGCAACCTGCATCGCATTTGCAGTTGGATGTGCCCAAACAAAATCTTTACCACCTGTTTCTCCAACAATTCTAGGATAATATCTGTAAGTATTCATATTATCACCAATCATTTTCCAAAAGCTTTTAAAAACAGGTGTTGAACCTGTAAAATGAACACCTGAAAATTCAGAATGATTCATTACAACCTCGGTAATTGTACTTGATTTTCCTGTAACCATATTGATTACACCGTCTGGTAATCCTGCTTCTTTAAATATTTGCATAATCACATTTGCCGAGAATATTTGAGTTCTTGCAGGTTTCCAAATAACAACATTACCCATCATTGCTGGTGATGCTGGTAAATTTCCGGCAATAGCCGTAAAATTAAAAGGAGTAATTGCATAAACAAAACCTTCTAATGGCCTATACTCCATTCTATTCCAAACACCAGATGAAGAAGTTGGTTGGTTTTGATAAATCTCAGTCATAAATTCAACATTAAATCTAAAAAAGTCAATCAATTCACAAGCGGAATCAATTTCTGCTTGATAAACATTTTTTGACTGTGCCAACATGGTGGCTGCATTTAATTTATCACGATAAGGACCCGCCAAAAGATCAGCAGCTTTTAAAAATATTGCAGCTCGTTCTTCCCATGGTGTTGCAGCCCATTTGTTTCGAGCTTCTAAAGCTACTGCTACAGCTTTTTCAATATGTTCTTTTTCTGCTAGGTGATATTCACCCAAACTATGTTTGATATCATGTGGTGGATGTATAAATGCAGTTTTTCCAGTTCTAATTTCTTCACCACCAATATAGGCAGGAATATCAACACTTTCATTATACATCTTTTTGTACATTGCCAGTAAACTTTTACGCTCTGGACTTCCAGGAGCATAATCTCTTACAGGTTCATTTATTGCTTTAGGTACTTTAAAAAATCCGTTTGACATTTGTTTTTATTTAAGAAGTTTCTAATATTTTTGAATTAGCTAAGATACGAAATTTTAAATATTCAGGTGTAGTATTAAATTGTTCTTAAAATAATTATGACAGATTTAATAATATTTATTAATTCAATAAAAATTTAACACCCTAAGCAAAACATATTCTTATTTGAAATATTTATTAAACTGTAATATGTAGGAATATTTCTTTATGAGTTTGAAATTTATCTATATAACCTAATTTAGTTTTGCTGGTGCTAATAATTGAAAAGTAGGTATTTGTACTTCAAATTGTTTGGTGTTTGTAAGATTAACCATAATAAAATAGCCATTCATTGAACCAATAGGAGAAGTTAAGAAACAATGCGAGTTATATGAATAGCTTTGCTTTGGAGCAATGATAGGTTTTTTACCTATAACACCCTCGCCTTCAACAGTATTCAAATTACAAAGTGAATCGAAAATATTCCAGTAACGAGATAACAATTGAACAGAATCGTTAGTTTGATTTTCAATGGTAATATTGTAACTAAAAGTATAGTACAAGCGAGAATTCTGAAAACGAGTGCCTTCAAAATTTGTTTGTACAGTAATTTTAATACCTTTTGTTACTTGTTGTATCATTTAATAAAATTGAAGTATAAAACCATCCAAAGATAGCAATTATTTTAAAAATATAAATGAATTTCCCTTTTTGGTCTCTTCTGCAAATTCAGCAATACTCTTTGATGATAATTTATTTAACAATTCTTTCTTAAAAGGAGAAACAATATGGTGTATAGCACAAGGATTTTCATCACTACACTTTGGTAAACCCAAAAAACAACCATTCAAATTATCGAGTCCATCAATACATTCAATAATATCCAATAAGTTATTCTCTTGTTCTTTTTCACTCAAATAGAATCCGCCATTTGGACCTTTAGAAGAGGATATTATTTTTTCCTTACTCAAGGTTTGAAATATTTTTGCAAGAAAAGGTGCGGGAATCTCAATTTGCTCTGCTATTTCTTTTGAACTCAATTTATTTGTTCTATCAGCATATGCTGCTAAATATAAAACAGCCCTAATAGCATATTTACTTTGATTGTTTAGCATATACAAAGATATAAAAGATAAGCTTATCTTTTATGTGATAAAAATCATGCTGTATGTAATTAATATCACATAGATTTGTATCTTTATACACATTTATATGTGTAATGTATTTTTAAACAAATTTAACTTAATCTAATTCTAATGAAAAACAAAATTTTTGCATTGGCAATATTATTTGTCCTTGCTTTAGTATCATGTACAAATGAAAAGAAAACAACTCCTACAGAAAATAAAGAATCTGTAGTAGAAGAAACCGTTCACCATGGTCAAGCATCTGTTAAAGCAGGTGAAGGTGAAGATTTGAATGTATTACAAGTAGCATTGTCTTTACCTGATTTTTCAACTTTAGTAACTGCTGTTGGGGCAGCTGGAGTAGAAGATGCATTGGCAAACGCAGGTCCATTAACCGTTTTTGCTCCTTTAAATACTGCTTTTGGAAAATTACCAGAAGGGACTGTAGAGACTTTAGTAAAGCCTGAAAACAAAAAGAAACTTGGTTATATTCTTACAAATCATGTTGCTCCAGCAAATTATCCGATCAAACAACTAAAAAAAGAAGCTAAAAAAGGAAGAAAATTATATATGGCTTCCGGAAAATATTTAGTTGTTGAAAATAAGGATGGTGAAATTTATGTTGGCGGAACAAAAATTTTAAAATCTGTAAAGGTAAGTAATGGTTGGATTCACGTTGTTGATGATGTGTTAGTTCCTGTAGAATAAAAAAATTATAAATAACAAAACTAAAAAAAATGAAATTAAAACTAATAATCATATTGGCATTTGCAATTGTAATGTCGAGTTGTGGTGGAGAGAAAGCAAAAGAAGAAGTTGTTACTTCTGTAAAAGAAGAAGTTAAAGCCGAAGTAAAGGCTAAAGCTGAAATAATTGACCCTATGACTGATAAAGGTGTTGGAGTTATTACTTCAATTACATTGGGCGAATTAGATGAAACTTTAGCTGCCAAAGGTAAAGAAGTGTTTAAAACCAAATGTACTGCTTGTCATAAAATTAGCAAGCGATTTGTTGGACCTGCACTTAAAGGTATTACAGAAAGACGTACTCCAGAATGGATAATGAATATGATTCTTGATCCAGAAAGAATGGTTAAAGAAAATGAAACTGCAAGACAATTATTAATAGAATATAGTGCTCCAATGGCTAATCAAAGTTTAACGGAAGAAGAAGCCAGATCAATATTGGAATACTTAAGAACAAAGAATTAATTTTTTTTTAAAATAAACTAAACTATAATTAATATGAAAACAATTTTTAAATCACTTGCTGTATTTATAACGCTATCATTTTTGATGGTAAGTTGTGGCCCAGCAGACAAAAAAGGAGCTAAACAAGGTGCTTTAACCGGGAATGCTGCTGAAAGAGTATATGTTGCTCCAGGTGAGCACGATGAATTTTATGCTTTTGTATCGGGTGGATTTAGCGGACAATTAGCTGTTTACGGATTACCTTCAGGTAGATTATTTAAAGTAATTCCTGTGTTTTCTGTAGATGCAGAAAAAGCTTATGGCTTTAACGAAGAAACAAAACCTATGCTTAATACTTCTTATGGTTTTATCCCTTGGGATGACTCTCACCACCCTGATATTTCGCAAACAGCAGGTGAGCTAGATGGTAGATGGGTATTTATCAATGGAAACAATACTCCTCGTATTGCAAAAATTGATTTGACAACTTTTGAAACTACTGAAATTATTGAGGTTCCAAATTCAGCAGGTAACCATAGTTCATCATTTGTAACTGAAAATACTGAATATGTAGTTGCTGGTACTCGTTTTAGTGTTCCTGTTCCGCAAAGAGATATGCCAATTGACGAATATAAAGGAAACTTTAAAGGAGCTTTAACTTTTATTTCTGTTGATCCAGAAGATGGAGGTATGGAAATCGCTTTCCAAATCTTAATGCCTGGATTTAATTATGATCTATCACACCCAGGTAGAGGAAAATCTCATGGATGGTTCTTCTTTACTACTTATAATACTGAGGAAGCAAATTCATTATTAGAAGTTAATGCATCGCAAAATGATAAAGATTTTATTGCTGCTATTAACTGGAAAAAAATTGAAGAATATGTAAATAATGGTGGTGGAACAAAAATGCCTGCTAATTATGCACATAATGTTTATGATGAAAAAACTCATTCTGCTACTTCTACAATGAAAAAAGAAGTGTTAACTGTTAATCCTGCAGATGTACCTGGAGCTATTTACTTCTTACCTACGCCAAAATCTCCTCACGGTTGTGATGTTGACCCTTCTGGAGAATATATTGTTGGTAATGGTAAATTATCAGCTAAT
>DAOUQH010000052.1 GCA_030625645.1 Flavobacteriia bacterium
TCAACACTTTTTACTTTGGTAGGTGAACCTGGCAAACCAATTTTTACAGCTTCAGCTCCTATCTCTTCAACTCCCCATTCTGGAATCGTCAAATAAGTTCTTTTCTCATGTAATGAAATTAGCATTTCATCTGTAGATTTAGATTTTAATTCGGTTTTTGTTCTCGCATATTTATATTGCATCACACGTTTGGCTTGTCTAGACCTGCAAACAGGAGATGAATCATGAACGGTCATTAAACAAGGAAAAGGAGAGGAAACTGTTTCAATACCTTTTTCTAAACGTCTTTTTGCAATAATTTCATTATCGGTAAACGAAATGATTTCTTCAACATAAGTAACTTGAGGTATATCTAATTTCTCGGCACATTGTGGCCCAACCTGAGCAGTATCTCCATCAATTGCTTGCCTTCCTCCAAGTATTAAATCAAAAGGTGCTAATTTCTCAATTCCTTTAGCCAAGGTATAACTTGTTGCTAATGTATCAGCTCCACCAAATCGCCTATCGGAAATCATAATTCCATTATCTGCACCACGATAATAACCTTCTCTTATAATATCGGCTGCTCGTTGTGGTCCCATAGTTAAAATTACCACCTCAGTTCCAGGTATGCGATCCTTAAGATTTAACGCTAACTCTAATGCGTGTAAATCATCTGGATTAAAAATTGTTGGAAGTTTCCCTCTATTAACTGTTCCATCCGGCTTCATGGCATCTGTACCTACATTTCTAGTATCTGGTACTTGTTTTGCCAACACAATAATTTTTAATGGTCTCATATATATTTTTTAAGCTTCCCAAAAATAAAAAAATTAATTAGAAAAAAAGTGATAATACTCATACTTCAAGAAAACTAATTTACATTTATTCAAAAAAAAAGGATGATTTTAAAAAATCATCCTTTAACTATTCTTATATCAAAAATTTATTCCTTTATCTCTTTTTTTGGTTCTTCAATTTTTTCATCTTTCTTCATAAATTCATCCATAATAGCTGTACTTATTCCCATATTTGAGAATCCTCCATCGTGAAATAAATTTTGAAGAGTTACCATTTTTGTTAAATCAGAAAATAATGAAATTGTGTAATCCGCACACTCTAAAGCTGATGCATTTCCTAAAGGTGACATCTTTTCAGCAAAAGAAACAAAACCATCAAAGCCTTTAACACCGCTACCAGCAGTAGTTACTGTTGGTGATTGAGAAATTGTATTTACACGAACTTTATGATCTCTACTGAAGAAATATCCAAAACTTCTTGCAACCGATTCTAAATATGCTTTATTATCAGCCATATCGTTATAATCAGGAAAAACACGTTGTGCAGCCATATAGGTTAAAGCTACAATACTTCCCCATTCATTCATTGCTTCTTTTTTATATAAAACACTCATCACTCTATGAAAAGATAAAGCAGATACATCCCAACCAGTTTTTGTAAAATTATAATCCTGATTAGTATAGTGATTTCCTCTACGCACATTAACTGACATACCTATGGAATGCAAAACAAAATCGATTTTTCCTCCTAATATTTCCATTGCTTGCTCTACTAAATTCTCTAAATCCATTATAGATGTTGCATCGGCTGGAATTACTTGAGAACCAGTTTTTTCAGCTAATTCTGAAATTGTACCTAATCTCAATGCTACAGGAGCATTGGTTAAAACAAATTTAGCACCTTCTTCATGAGCTCTTTCTGCAACTTTCCACGCAATAGATTTTGAATCTAGAGCTCCAAAAATGATTCCTTTTTTTCCTTTAAGTAAATTATACATATTTTGTATTTTATTTGAATTTGAATTTTTAATAGTTTGCAAATATAACAATTAATTAGTTTAACAGTTGTTTTGCGTGCTCAACTGCTGTTTTGGTAATATTTTTACCACTAAGCATTCCTGCTATTTCTTCAATTCTTTCTTCAGAATTAAGAATTTTAATATCCGATTTAATTTTACCATTTTCTTCTTCTTTATATACTTTATAATGCAAATCTCCTTTAGCAGCTATTTGTGGCAAATGTGTAATCGCCAAAACTTGCATTTTATCACTCATTTTGCGCATGACATTGGCTATTTTATTAGAAACTTCTCCTGAAACACCCGTATCTATCTCATCAAAAATAATAGTTGGTAAGTTGGTATATTTTGATAAAATTGTCTTAATAGCGAGCATTATTCGTGACATTTCTCCACCGGAAGCTGCTTTTTTTATTTGTTCAAAATGAACACCTTTATCTGCCGAAATCAAAAATTCAATTTCATCTTTACCGTTTTGTAAAAATGTATTTGATTCGATTAAATTGATCTGTAAAACAGAGTTCTTCATTTCGAGATCTACCAAAATCTCATGTAATTGTTTTGTAAACTTTGGAATCGCTTTTTTACGATTTTTATGAATCTTTTCGGCTAGTTGATTCAGCTTTTGCTCAACCTCATCAATTTCTTTCTTTTTTAATGAAATTGTTTCAGTAGCATTTACAGAAATATCTACTTTTTGTGAGAATTCTTCTTGCAATTGAAGAAGCTTTTCAATATCCTCTGCACTATGTTTTTTTAGCAAATTATAGATTAATTGTAATCTATCATTTAGCTTTTCAATCTCAATTGGATTGTAATTAATACCTTCATTTTCACTTTCAATTTCGCCTGCAATATCATCAAACTCTATACGGATACTATCAATTCTATTTGCCAGATCCTGATAATTATTTGAATAGTTTGCTATATTTTGAATTGCTGTTTTAAAATTATATAATAAATTTTTCAAACCGACCTCATCCTCTTCAACTATTTGTGTTGCTTGAAGCAGATTTTGTTTAATCTCCTCTACATGCGAAAGTTTTTCTAAATCTTCCTCTAGTATTTCTAGTTCACCAAGCTTTATATTTGCTTCTTCCAATTCATTTAATACAAATTGATTGTATTCTAATTCCTCATTGGCTTTTTGCTGCTCAGTTTCTATTTTTTCTAATTCAGCTATTAATTCTTTTCTAAGAATCAACCCTTTTGAATAATTCACTAAATACTTTTCGTTATTAGCTAAAGCATCTATAATTTGAAATTGAAAATTTTTATCTGCTAATTGTAATGTTTCGTGTTGTGAATGAATATCGATTAATTGCTTACTCAATATATTTAAAATAGTTAAAGTTACAGGAGTGTCATTTACAAAGGCTCGTGATTTTCCACTTGGTAAGATCTCTCTTCGTATCGTAGTAACATTTTCATAATCTAGATCTTCTTTATCAAAAAATAGCTCTAAATTATACTTATCAATATGAAATTCAGCTTCAACAATACATTTCTTTTCTTTATCATTAACCGATGAAATATCAGCTCTTTTACCTAAAACTAAAGCTAAAGCACCTAAAAGAATTGATTTACCTGCACCTGTTTCACCAGTAATAATACCCAATCCTTCATGAAAATCAACATCTAAATTTTCAATTAAAGCATAGTTCTTAACCGTTAAACTTGTAAGCATTCTTTTATAGTGATTATATTAAACAGATTTGAAATCTTAAGTCAAACTTAAAGAAAATTAGTTGAAGATTATAATAAACTAAATCTTTATTTTTTGCCACTTTTGATCGAAAACAGGATACATTCTCGAAAGTGTTTCTTTCAATTCTTTAGAATCAATTCTTGGTCCATCAGAAAAAATATCGACAATTTCATCACTTTTTGTATCCATAAAAACTCTTATCAAATATGTATTTGGTCTTGTGTCATAAATCTTTTTCAAGCTATTGATAGATGTAGCAATTGTCTTTTTTACTTCTGTTTTATTCTCTACCATTTTATCTAAACCATGTAAATGATAGATATACATCGTTTCTCTAAAACCATCGTAAACAGAGGATAATAAATTTTCATTTAACTGGTATCTTGTATAATTACCATCCATTCTTTTCCATCCTTTACCACCTCCTTGTTGTGCTAAATTAACTACACTCTCTGCTTCCTTAAAGTAATTGTCCCCTCCTTTAAACATAAAAGTATCGGCATGAAATCCGAGCATTGTATAAGCGTAATATGTTAATAATGAAGTGAGATTTGAATCAAAACTATTGCTATTATACACTAATGGCTGATATTCTTCATAAGAAAAAGAAACATCATTATCATTAAAAGTCAATACTGGGGTTTTATAAGTAGACTCATAAACAGGTCTTGAAACCTGTAACTGAATCTTACCTTTAAAAGAATTCGGACTTGGATTTTCGAGAATATTAATAGTAATAGAACACTCTACTTTCTCGTGGTTTTTGTAGTTGATATTTGTCCATTTTGTATTGTTCATAAACTCAAAAATGGCACTCTGCATTGTTGTAAATATTTGTTTATTGGAAACTCCAATCTGATCAGAATTTATATTTACAATACAGTTTAGCTCTTGTGCTTTAACGAATGGTAATGAAAATAAAAAAATGATTATAACAAATTTACGCATCTGATTTAATTATTATTTCGTTAAATATATCTACTGCAACTTCGGTTTTTGATTTCAATGTAAATGAATTAATATTTTCACCTTTATCGATAATCGTAATTTTATTAGTGTCGCCTTTAAAGCCTGCACCTTTATCCTGTAAAGAATTAAGTACTATCATATCTAGATTTTTACGCTTTAATTTACCTTTTGCATTTTCTAATTCATCATTTGTCTCTAAAGCAAATCCTACCAAAAATTGATTTTCTTTAATTTTACCTACCGAGGCCAAAATATCTTGTGTAGGTTCTAAATCGATTGGCATTACAGCTTCTTTTTTCTTTATTTTTTGATTAGCAACCGTTTTAGGTTTATAATCGGCAACTGCTGCTGCAAATATAGCAATATCAGAATCTTTAAAATTATCATGAACTGCATCGTACATTTCATCTGCACTAATAACATCAATAATTTTCACTGAAGAATCAGGTAACTGCTGATTGGTTGGACCAGAAATTAAAGTTACCTCAGCACCTAAACTCTCTGCTTGTTTTGCCAAAGCATAACCCATTTTTCCAGAAGAATGATTCCCTATAAACCTTACAGGATCGATTGCTTCATAAGTTGGACCGGCAGTAAGAAGTACTTTTTTTCCCTGTAAAGGTAAATTTGATGAAATATGATCTTCAATAAAAGAAACTATTTCTTCAGGTTCGGGCATACGTCCTTCTCCAAACAAACCGCTTGCTAATTCTCCGCTTGACGGCGGAATAAATATATTGCCAAAAGTTTGTAATTTTTCAATATTTCCTTTTGTGGAAGGATGTTGGTACATATCCAAATCCATTGCAGGCGCAAAATATACTGTTGATTTTGCCGAAAGATAGGTTGCAAGTAATAGGTTATCGCAAATTCCATCTGCCATTTTGGAAAGTGTATTGGCAGTAGGTGGTGCAATTACCATCAAATCTGCCCAAAGACCAAGATCTACATGGCTATTCCATTTTTCGTTTTCATCCTCTTTATCATAAAATGTTGAATAAACCGGATTTTTTGAAAGTGTTGATAAAGTTAATGGAGTAACAAATTCTTTGGAAGCAGGAGTCATAACAACTTGCACATTTGCTCCTGCTTTTATAAAATATCTAACTAAATAGGTTGTTTTATAAGCAGCAATGCCAGCGGTTACACCAAGAAGCACATTTTTACCACTTAAAACTGACATATTAATCTAAATTTTCAGATTCGTCTGGTTTTCTAAAATAAATTTCTCCATCTAACCACTCTTTTATAGCAATAGAAGTAGATTTTGGCAGTCTCTCATAAAAACGAGAAACCTCAATTTGTTCTTTGTTTTCAAATATTTCTTCCAAACTATCATTATGAGTTGCAAACTCATCTAATTTTTCTAATAATTCTTGCTTTAGGTCTCCACTAATTTGGTTTGCTCTTTTTGCCATAATTGAAATTGACTCATAAATATTTTGAGTTGGTTCTTCAATTTTTGATCTATCAAAAGTAATTGTGGTTACTGGCGCTTCACTCTTTTTATAATCCTTCATATTTTAATAATTTGATTATCAATTTTTTATTGTGTCGTCTTTATTCTTTCTTGAAATACCTTATTGTGTTATACTTGCAATTTCTTCTTTTGTTTTTAAAATCTCTCTATCAATATCCTCTAACATTCTATCCATTTCTTTTAAATGATCAGATTCGGCATAGTATTTTGTAAATTTATAGTAAGCTTGTTTGGCATCTAAGAGTCTTTGTTCTTTTTTACTTAAAACACTCTTCATACCCAAGTCATAACTTGCTTTGAATTTATAATAATAAGCATCTTCTCTATAAATTGAACCTAAGTTTTCTTCATTAAAAATATCAAAAGCTACTATTGCTGCTTTATAATCTTCGGTATGATAATACTGATTTGCTACTTCAAAATATTTTTTTTCTAATCTTGTTGTTAGATCTTGATGGTACCTATTTGCATCTTCTGCTCTATCAGAATCTGGATAAGTAACAATATAATTTTGAAATGCTTCTAAAGCCTTATCTGTATCTGTTTGATCTAAACTATATTTTGGTGAGGCCAAAAAATAACTCTTTGCACTTAAATATGCAGCCTCATCAATTTTAGTACTTTTTGGGTAATTTGTAATAAATTTTGAAAAATAATATGATGATAGAGAATAATCTTCAGCCTGATAATATGAATCTGCTGTCATATATTGGATACGCTCCATCTGAGGCTTACCAGCATAAGGACCTGCTAGTTTTTCAAATAGTGGAATCGCTTTTTTATATTCTCCTTGTTTATATAAATCTTCAGCCATCTTATACCTATCAGCATTAGTGCCTTTATTCAATACTTTTTGATATTCACTACAAGAAACAAACAGTGTAGCAACAATAAATATATATAGTAATTTCTTCAATTTTTGCATTTGGCAAAAGTAATGTTTTAAAACGGAATTTGAAAAATTTTATTTTAACGAAATTTACACCACAAAAACATTATTATCTATTGTAATCTAGAGTATTATGTGTAATTTTAATACAAATCATTAAATTAGTTTAACAAAACTTTAATTTACAGGAGGATTAACCGTAAGCATCTTAACATCATTATCAAATAAATACAAACCTCCTTTATCATCACCGATAAGGTTAATTTTATCTAATATATTTCTAGCTAGCGATTCTTCTTCAATCTGTTCGCTTACATACCACTGTAAGAAATTATGAGTTGCATAATCTTTTTCTTGAAGTGTAATATCAACCAAATCATTTATCTTTTTTGAAATCATTACCTCGTGATCAAACAATGTTTTAAACATTTTTTTTAATGAACCAAAAGAAACCGGTGGCGCAGTTAAAGCAGAAACTACAGCATGTCCTCCGCGTTCATTTACAAATTTAAAAAGTTTTAGCATATGCTCTCTTTCTTCATCACTGTGTGCATACATAAATGATGCTACACCTTCAAAACCTCGCTCTTCTGCCCAAGATGCCATAGACAAATATATTTGAGAAGATTCGTGCTCTAATTTAATTTGCTCATTTAGAGCTTTTTCTATATTTTTAGTCAACATATTTAATCCATTTATTATTCTCAACAAAGTTACTAAATTTTTGTTGTAAATCAACTAATGTATTAATAAGCAACAATCTTACATCATCACTATAAAAACTAGTTTTTACAATATAAATTTAACCTCCAAGTAGTTTCCTTTGGTAAGAAATAAATCATAAAATCAATAAAAAGTTTTTTTTATTTTATGAAGTTCATAATTTGTAAATATTTAGTGAGTTCTTCATTGAAAGTATGAATTTTATTAGCCTGAGTTTTAACAGAAATATCATAAAACGGAGTTTCTTCATTATCAAACCCAGCCTTTATAAGTGCTTTTGAGTGTAAAACCAAAACATTAGCATATAGGTTATCGTGATTGCAATAATTTATTAATAAATCAAATTTTGTATCAGCAAATTGCTGAATATTTTCGGTCTTAATATTAGCATTTAATTTAAAATCTTTGTCAGAAAAAATATTATAAGTAGTTTCATCTACCTCATTAACAGATTCTTGAGATACTATCAACTGGAAATTCTCTATAGGTAAATTAAAATTTTCACTTAGTTTTTTAGTAAAATCATATGCTTTAAATAATTCAGCTTCAGCTAAAATACCCACCTTCTCAACAAGCATAGGTGAATATTTTTCAGATTTTACCTCAATCTTTAATTGATTTTTAATAAATTTATGAGCTATTTTATCCTTTAAACCAAAAAACTTCATATTATAAAATTATGTATACAAATTTATATAAAAAAATAAGATATCAATTTATTTTAATTGTATTCTTATCAATATTATTTTCATGTAAAAATCAGCAGTATAAGGTAGATACAATAAAATCTAATCAAACAACTATTGATTCAAAATTATCATCAGATTCTACAATTACACAATTTATTGCACCATATAGAGACAAACTTCATGATGAGGTAAATGTTATATTGAGCTATACACCAAAAACATTAACTCGTGATGATGGAGAACGACAAAGCTCATTAGGAAATATTTATGCAGATATTTGTTACGAAAAAGCAAATGCAATTTTTAAAACTACTAATAATAAAGATATTGATCTTGCAATGTTCAATTTTGGTGGAGTTAGACAATCGGTTAACAAAGGAGATATTAAAGTAAAGAATATATTTAATTTAATGCCTTTTGAAAATATGCTTGTTGTTGTCGAATTAGATGGAAAACATACAAAAGAACTATTTAAGTATTTTGAAGAAAAACAACTTGCGCACCCAATTAGTAATGTAAATCTAGTTTTTAATGGTGAAAAATTAGAAACAATTACCATAAACGGAAAGCCTTTTGACGAAAATAAAAATTACTATGTTTTAACTAGTGATTATTTACAACACGGTGGTGATAGAATGAATTTCTTTAAAAATCCTGTTGAACTTTACAGTTTAGACTATAAAGTACGTGATGCTATTTTAGATTATTTAAAAGAAACAGATACAATTAAAAGCGGATTGGATAATAGAATAATAATCAAAAATACAAAGTAATATTTTTTGATTAAACAATATAGATTATGAAACGAAGAAAATTTATACAACAAACAGTAGCTTCAAGTACATTACTAACACTTGGCGGATTCTCATTAAGTTCATTTAGCGAAAAATCGACCAAACAGATTACAATTTTACACACCAATGATGTACACAGTAATATTGAACCTTTTCCTACAAATCATTATAAATATCCTAATATTGGAGGTGTAGCCCGAAGAGCTACTTTGATTGAGCAAATAAGAAATGAAAATCCGAATACACTTCTTTTAGATGCCGGAGATATTTTTCAAGGAACTCCTTATTTTAATTTTTTTGGAGGTGAAGTTGAATTCAAATTGATGAGCATGCTAAAGTATGATGCAGCAACAATTGGTAATCATGATTTTGATAATGGAATTGACGGATTAAAATTACAACTTCCACATGCAAAATTCGATTTTATTACTTCTAATTATGATTTTAAAAATACGATAATGGATGGAAGAACTCATCCTTATAAAATCTACAATAAAAACGGAATAAAAGTAGGAGTTTTTGGTATTGGAATAGAACTCGAAGGTCTAGTTGACCCACTAATGTATAAAGAAACTAAATATCTAAATCCAATTGAAACTGCTCAAGATATGAGTCGGATTTTAAAAGAAGAACAAAAATGTGATTTAGTAATCTGTTTATCGCATTTAGGCTATTATTATAAAAAATATCCAAATAAAATATGCGATTTAAACTTAGCAAAACAAACCAAAAATATCGACTTAATTATTGGTGGTCATACCCATACTTTTTTACCAAAACCAACTGTTGTAAAAAATAGTATTGGTGAGAATATGCTTATTAATCAGGTTGGGAAATGGGGAATCAATTTAGGCAGAATTGATTACTTTTTTGATAACAATAATAAAGCAAGTAAAGGAGAACAAATTTTATTAAGCTAATATTATGGAAACTTTAGAATATTCAGCATCTCTAGATAATCTTACAAAAGGGATAAGTGCCGGAGTAATAATTTTATTAGGTTTTATGGGTTATCGCAGCTTAAAAACATTATTGAATTTTAATAATCTAGATACCACTAGTATTTTAATTCATAGCGCAGTTGTAATCTTATTTTTGGGAATAATCATTGGATCTTATCTTTTGAGCCCAAAAAGCTATTCTTTAAATAGTGATAGTTTAGTTATTAATAAGGTTATAAAAACAATAATCATTCCCTATAAAGAAATTAAAAAGATTCATATTATTAAACCTGAAGAAATGAATGGAACAATTCGTACTTTCGGTAACGGTGGTCTTTTTGGTTATTACGGGAAATTCCACAATCAAACTTTTGGAAGCATGAATTTTCAAACAACTCAAAAGGAAAACAGACTTTTAATTGAAACTAATAAGAATATTAAATATATTATTAGTCCTGATGATTTATCCTTAGCTAAAGAACTGGAAAAAAGAATAGGGAAATAATTATTACTTCAGTTATTCAATCTCAATTATATTATTTCTCTTTATCAGATAATAAAGATTCATTACCATAATAAATAAATTGGTAATAATTACCGGAATGGAATCAATAAAAAACCCATAAGCAATAAAAAAAATACAGCCAAAAATATTTACAATTCTAAGATGCTTTATGTTTTTAAAAGTAAATGAGGTTGCAACAAAAAATGATGCTATATAACCTATCCATTCAATATAATTCTCACTCATTTAACAAATAAACAAAAAAATGTTTGAATTTAATTATTTAAGTATCGAATATATTATTTGTCATTACCTAAAAATTATTATTTTAGTGGATTAATACATAATTTATGTTAGAGCTTGCAGGAATCATAATTTTAGGAATTTTAGCACAATGGTTTGCATGGAGGTTTAAAATTCCAGCCATTCTGCCCTTAATACTTATTGGTTTATTTATCGGACCCATCTCTACTTTAATTTCAGAGGATGGAAATAAATGGATTGAACCAGTTTGGAATGGAGAAATAGGACTTTTCCCAGGAGAAAGACTTTTTAATTTTGTTTCGCTTGCAATAAGCTTAATTCTATTTGAAGGAGGATTGACATTAAAAAAAGAAGAAATTAGAAATGTTGGTCCAATTATTTACAAACTTATTACCTTAGGGTCACTTATAACATTGATTACAGCTGGTATTGCTGCTCATTTTGTTATTGGACTTAATTGGCCGTTATCTTTTTTATTCTCTGCATTAATCATTGTTACAGGCCCTACAGTTATTACTCCTATTCTTAGAAATTTAGCCATCAAAAAAGATATTTCTACTATTTTAAAATGGGAAGGTATTTTAATTGATCCAATTGGTGCATTGGTTGCTGTTTTGGTATTTGAATTTATTAGTGTTGGAAATGAACATGGCACAAGGTATACACAAGAGACGCTTATCGAGTTTGGTAAAATTATCATTATTGGTTTTTCTATTGGATTTACTTCAGCCTATGCATTTGCTGCTGCTTTAAAGCACAAAATGATACCACACTATTTATTAAATCCATCAGTATTGGCTATAGTATTAGGTGTTTTTGTTTTAGCCGACCTTTTTGCTCATGAAAGTGGATTACTTGCAGTTGTAATTATGGGAATGGTATTGGGTAATAAAAAAATTGAAGCCTTAAAAGAAGTATTATACTTTAAAGAAACCATTAGTATATTATTAATATCTATTTTGTTTATTTTACTTTCTGCCAATATAAATATGTCAGATCTTGAACTCATTTATAACTGGAGATCGTTGGTTTTATTTGCTATTGTTGTTTTAATTGTAAGACCTCTTGGAGTTTTTGCCAGCTCTAGAAATAGTAATTTAATGACTAATGAAAAAATATTTATCAGTTGGGTTGGTCCACGCGGAATTGTTGCAGCTGGAATTGCCTCATTATTTGGTTTAAAATTAACAATGCAAGGAGTAGAAAACGCTAATTATATTACTCCATTAGTATTTATGATTGTTTTAGGAACTGTTTTATTAAATGCTACTACTGCACGGTTAGTTGCACGAATTACAAAAGTTTTACTTAAAAAATCTGAAGGTATATTAATTATTGGTGCTTCTGAACCAGCAAGATTAATCGCTACTTATCTTAAAAATAATAATTCTCGTGTAGTTTTAATTGATAGTAACCCAAATCATATCAAAAATGCTAAAAATGATAATTTAGAAGCTATTGAATGTGATATATATTCATATGATTTGATAGAAAATATTGAACTTAATGATATTGGATACTTAATGGCTTTAACAGGAAGTAATACTATTAATGAATATGCCATTTCAAAATTGAAACCCCATTTTGGAGAAGAAGGTGCTTTTAGATTGATTAGTACTGAAGAGATGAGAGACCCGTTAAATAATCCTGTTAATGGTCTATTTTCTCACACTGATGATTTTATAAATATTAGCGAAATTGTAAGAGATTACCCTAATATTAATGAAGTAAATATAACATCAAAAGATCATTATCACGACCTTTTAAAGGTAACAAAAAATGAATTAAAAACAGTACCGCTTTTTATCAAAGATAATAAAGGTCAAGTACATATTATACCTTCTAATAGTGAAGAAATTCCTATTGAATCTGGTTATAAATTAATGTATTTAGGAAAAAAAATAAACATTTGATAAATGAAATTTTAATCAAACTATAAGAATTATATCTTTTTCATTTGTTGTTTAATCAACTTTATCTGATCTTTCAACATACCGTGCTTATCTAACTTTTTAGCTTCGGCAATTAAATTAATGGCCTCGCGTTTTCTGCGTTTAGTCATCGCTATACCTGCCAATTGCAATTTAGCCATTGCAACATCATGATCCATACTCAAACCCATTTTTATAGCCTTTTTAAAATGCTTTTCAGATTGTGTTAAATTAGTTTGCGATAAAGTAATTCCTCTTAAAAAATTATAATATCCTTCTTGCTTTTTAATCAAAGCTGCCGAAGGGTTTTTAATTCTATCCAATATAGCCGCCGTTCCAACAAAATCTTGTTTACGCAATTTCATAAAAGCCAATAATAAAATCTCATTTTTAAAATAGAAGAAAACAAATAGTCCTGCTAATAATAATATCGAAATTCCATTCAAAATATGACCAGCATAAAATTCAAATCCAGCCCAAACTACTATTAATGCGGCAATTACAAGTTTTATATTTTTATTATACATAATTCTATTTTTTTATTGATTGCAAATTTACATTTTTCAAATTAATCCAATATAATAATTACTGTAAAAAGTAAAAAATATAGAAAATTACCATAAAATGCGAAATCAATATAATTATTGATTTATTTTATATTTTCATTAAATATTTGTCGTATTTTTGAAATGTCTTAAATTATATTCAAAATATTCATGGGTATTTCAGATTTTAATAATATCTATAAAAATATTAAAAGTCCGATGCGATAAGTATCATCATATCATTTGTTTCATTCTCAAGCAACAAGAGTTTATTTAAACTTCTTTACTTATTCAAATAAAAACAAACTATTTAATTATGGACTTACCATACGCAGAACCTTATAAAATAAAAATGGTGGAAACCATTAAACGATCCACAATAGAACAACGTAAAAAATGGATTAAAGAAGCACACTATAACTTGTTTAATTTATCTTCTGATAAAGTTTATATTGATTTGTTAACTGACTCAGGCACAGGTGCAATGAGTGATAAACAGTGGGGAGCACTTATGGAAGGTGACGAAAGCTATGCCGGATCTCAATCTTTTTTAAAATTAAAAGATACTGTAAACAAAATTACTGGTTTTAAATTCTTTTTACCAACTCATCAAGGTAGAGCTGCC
>DAOUQH010000094.1 GCA_030625645.1 Flavobacteriia bacterium
GTTTATAAAATTTAATAAAAAGGCTTCAAAATCAATCAAACAAGCTTATAAAGATCTAAAATCACAAGGCATGCAAAAGCTGATTTTAGACATGAGAGGAAATCCTGGAGGTTTACTAAGCGAAGCCGTAAATGTTACAAATATTTTTATTCCAAAAAATGAAATAGTTGTCACCACCAAGGCAAAACTTCAAAAGTGGAGTGAAACTTATAAAACAAAAAGTGAACCTATTGATCTTGAAATACCATTAGTTGTTCTGATTAATAGCCGTTCTGCTTCAGCTTCTGAAATTGTTGCAGGTTCTTTACAAGATTTAGATAGAGCTGTTATTGTTGGTGAAAGATCATTTGGGAAAGGTTTGGTGCAACGTTATCGAAATTTACCTTACGGAACAAAATTGAAGTTAACCATATCAAAATACTATACTCCAAGTGGCAGGAATATACAAGAATTAGACTATACAAATAGAAAGGAAGATAGTATTCCAAAATTTTCAGATAGTAATCGTCATGCTTTTAAAACCAAAAATGGACGAATAGTTTATGATGGGGGAGGAATTGAACCTGATATTAATATTGAAAAGCCAGAAACGACTATTGCGACAAAAGCCTTATATAAATCGGAATTAATTTTTGACTTTGCTACAAATTATTATTATCAACATAAAACTATAGCAAAGCCTAAAGATTTTACTTTTACTGAAAAGGAATATCAAAATTTTATAGTTTATGTAAATAACAATCCACTTTCTTTTCAAACAAAAACCGAAAAGATTTTTAAAATGGGAATTGAATCTGCCGAAAAGGAAGAGTATATGGCTAATATTCAAGCAGAATATGATAAGTTATTACAAAAAATTACCCATGAAAAAATTACCGATCTAACCACTAATAAAGAAGAAATATCTGAATATCTTTCGGATGAAATTTTAAATAGGTATTATTTTAAAAAAGGAGAATATATCAATCATATTTATCACGGAAAATATATAACAGAAGCAACAAAAATTTTAAATAACGATAAAAATTACAACGAAATTTTAGAATAAAAATGAGCGAAATCAAACAAACAAAATCCCAAGAATCATCCAATGCAATTGAACGTCTTTATATAACAATGCGACATTTGTTTAATCGTGGTTTTTACAAACCTATGGGTGTTTCAGGTAAAACATTACGAGATGCTTTACTAACACTTAGACCAGAAATATATGGCTCCATTGCCGAAGAAAAAGCCGAATTAGATGGTTTACTTTATATAATAGATCGTTTACCAGAAGGAATAGCAGAATGTAGATATATCCAATTAACGGCAGAAGAAGGTTATAATAAATCAAAATTTAAAGCCATTGTTCCTGCAAAGAGAAGAAGAAATTGTTATAGAATTGACAAGGATCAAATGAATATTGAGATTACCAGAGGGCGATCGGATATTTATGATGTTTTAACACATTTAACCTTCCTCTATATTGAATCTGAAAAGATTGCAAAAAAAGTTTTAATTGATGAAGATGGTCTTGTCACAAGAGAATGGGAATATTTGGAAAGTGTAGTGATTCAAAACAAAAAATTAACCAATCAAGATAAGGAAGTATTATTTTCATATTTGAGTAATTTTTTAGGAAGAACATTTGAAGAGATTCAAACGGCTTATCATAGTTTTTCCTCCACAAAAGATCCAAATCGTTTTTTCGAAATTATTTACTGGATGGGAAAATTAGCCTTAAATGAAGTTTTAGAAGATAAAAAGCGAACTATTACTTTTAGCCCTATACTTCGTGAAAGAATTGGGCATCATATTTATGGAGATATTTGGGCAACGAATATCAAAACTACTTTATTTAAAAACGATTTTTCACAACGACCTATTCATATAATTAGTGCTAATATGCATAGTGTAATGAATTCTCTTTATGCACCTATTGCATTACCAAAAGAGAGTAAAGATCATAAAGGTATTTCTCTTTTTGAGTTATTGAGTAAGGATGAAAATGAAGGACTTAGAAAAACGGTAAAAAATATTGCATCAAAAAAGGGTTTGATTTATTTGAAGGATCAATCTGGAACAAACATAAATGTACAGATAATTGATACTGCAAAAATTAATCTTAGTAAGACAATTTATAAACTTCCTGAAGAAGAAGAAGAAAAGCCTGTGTTAATTGTTATGGATTATGCCTTTGGTGAACAAGCTTACGAAACAATGGATGAGCTTTTAAAGCCTTTGGATACAGAGGAAGGAGGGAAAATCAATTTTAATATCACCTCTATTTCAATAATGGGTAAGGCAGGAATCCTTAAAGGTGGTAAAGGAGATATTATGATTCCGAAAGCACATGTATTTGAAGGAACGGCTGATAATTATCCATTTAAGAATGATTTGAATAAAGGTGATTTTGATGATGTAGGTCTTGGAGTTTTTAAAGGAACAATGGTTACCGTATTGGGAACTTCTTTACAAAATAAAGACCTTTTGGAGTTTTTCCATAATTCTACTTGGAAAGTTATTGGTTTAGAAATGGAAGGAGCACATTATCAAAAAGCAATTCAGGCTGCATCGAGAATAAGAGGCAATATTAGCAAAAAAGTGAAAGTACGTTATGCTTACTACGCTTCTGATAATCCTCTTGAAACTGGAGGGACCTTGGCTTCTGGTGGTTTAGGGACAACCGGAGTAAAACCTACTTATGCAATTACTGAAAAGATTTTAGAAAAGATTCTTTAAACGTAGTGTAATCAATAAAATTATTATAAAAAAACTCTGTAAAGATATCTTTACAGAGTTTTTAAATTATAAACAGAAATATTATTCAATTTTAATTGGCTTTATCCACATTTTGAATGACCACAGCTCACACATTTCAAACAACCTTCAGAGTAAATTAATCCTTCAGGATCACCACACTCTGGACATTTTTTATCGGCTGCTTCTGCTCCTTCAGGCACAAAACGTTTTAAAGCTCTACAAACTCCATTTTTCCATGTATTGATGTGGTCGTCATAAAGGTTCAAATTCTGAATCAAATCAACTACATAAGCCATAGGCATTCCATGACGTAAAACCCCTGAAATTAATTTTGCATAATTCCAAAATTCTTTATCAAAAGATCTAGATAAACCTTCAATTGTAGTTTTATAACCATCACTATCTAAATACCTAAAATCATACCTAGACTCTCCATCTTCATCTCTATTTTTAATTACCCATCCTTCTTCAACCCACTGAGGTAAATTAAAAGCATCTTTCATTTTACCGGTAAAAATTTCATAAGGTTTTCCTTCAATCAAACCAACAACAGCAAGCCATTTTTCTTTTTCATTATGGAATCTAATAATAGATGCATCAATAGTTTTTGGACGTTTAGGAAATACAGTAGTTTTGTGATAATCACCAAAAAGGCTTTTGTCTTCTTTACTATCTTCTTTATCATCAGCTACCAAAATACCACTTCTCGATCCATCTCGGTAAACCGTTATCCCTTTTAAGCCTTGTTTCCAAGATTCCATATAAATGTCACCAACTAAATCTTCAGTAACATCAGAAGCAAGATTAATAGTAGAGCTGATAGAATGTGTTGTATACTTTTGAACTAAAGCCTGCATTTCTACACGCTTATGCCAATCAATTTCTTGTGCGGTTGCGCCTGCATACGGACTCTTATTAACATCAGTTTCACCGGTAATATCCATCCAGGTTTTTAGTTTATTATGATAAACTGTAAATTCTTCAAAAGCATCACCAAGATCATCAATAAAATCAACTTTTGCATTTTTAGTTTCTTGATTAATCTTTCTTCTACGTTTATACGAAAGTAAAAATACAGGTTCGATACCAGAAGAAACCTGTGCCAGCATACTTAAAGACCCGGTAGGAGCAACAGTACTTATTGAAATATTTCTTCTACCGTGTACCATCATTCTATCATAGATATCGGTAAATTCTTTTTGCATCATTTGAATGAATTCCGATTTATCTTCAATATTACGGTTAAACACTTCAAATTGTCCTCTTTCAATTGACATATCTATACTGCTATCAAATTCCGCAGAAAGTTTACCACGCATAATTTGATCGATTACACTTAAAGCTTCATCGGTGTCAAATTTAATTCCAAGTGCAGCAATTGCATCTCCTAAAGCTGTAAATCCTAATCCGGTTCTACGACCTTTTTTACCTGTTTCTTGTAAAAGTTTCCAGGTTTCTATTTCATTTTTCTTGATATTATCAGGTTCAGGATCTGATTCTATTTTTTCTAAAATCTTATTTACAGCCTCTAATTCTAAGTCGACTAAATCATCCATCAAACGTTGAGTTTCATAAACAACTTCGTAAAATTTCTTAAAATCAAATTTTGCTTTTTTGGTATATGGATCATCGACAAAATTATATAAGTTAACAGCTATTAATCGACAGCTATCACCACCTTGCATTGCGATTTCAGAGCAAGGGTTTGTAGATGAATTTTTAAAACCTGGATATAAAGATGAGGTTGAATAATGGTGTTGACGATCCCAAAATATTAATCCTGGTTCGGCAGTATTATGCGCACTTTTAATAACAGTCTCCCACAATTCTCTTGCATCAATAGTTTTGGTATATTTTGGATCTTTTGATTCAATTGGCCAACGTAGAGTATATGATTCATTATTTTCTACAGCTTGCATAAATTCATCAGATAAGCGAATAGAAATATTTGCTCCTGTTACTTTGCTTAAATCTTGTTTTACAGTAATGAAATCTTGAATATCAGGATGTGCAATATCCAAAGTCAACATCAAGGCACCTCTTCTTCCGTTTTGGGCAACTTCACGAGTTGTTGAAGAGAAACGGTGCATAAATGAAACCGCTCCGGTAGTTGAACCGGCAGCATTAGAAACTAAAGCTTTTTTAGGCCTTAATTCAGATAAATCAACTCCAACTCCACAACGACGTTTAAATAATTGTGCCATTTGTTGATCGGCGTGAAAAATTCCTCCATAAGAATCATAAACAGGAGGTATAACAATACAATTAGATAAAGAAGCCACAACCTCGTTATTTCCTAGTCCGTACATCACACTTCCTTGAGGTATTACATATTTAAAATCTTTAAATAAATTATAAATTGCTTTTTCACTTAAATCATTTCTATTTTTACCATAGGTAGATAAGTTTTCAAGTGAGGTATTTTTCTTTGCATATTTTGCTTCAACACGAGCAAACTGTTTTGCCATACGTTTATGCATTTGGTCTGGAGTGTTCTCCAAATATTTACCATCTTTATTTTTTACAGCATATTTATTTATCCATGTTGTTGCTGCAAGCTCATCACCGTTAAAGTATGATAATGAATGCTTTAAGACTTCATCATAAGTATAGCCCACCTCTTGTACTTTCTCTTCTATCATGTTAATTGTTGTATTTTTTCATTAAGATTTCAGATTTTAAAAGTATAATAAATCATATAGTTTTTATAAAATGCTAGAGATAATTATTAACAAATTATGGTTAATATTTTTTTAAAAAAAAATATGGTTCACAATCCTTTTAATTACGGGTTTTATTTACAGAGAAAATTTACAATCTAGAATTTACAATAGGATATTTGGATAATTTTCACTATTTTATCAACAATCAAATGATGTAATTTGTAAGTATAAAAAAAGGCTGTAAAATTGATTTTTACAGCCTCTTTTTATTTGTAATTAAGATTTTATTTTCCTTCAAACTCAAACTTGAAATTATTTTGGTATTTATCCCACTGCTCTTGTGTGGTAATTCTTTCGTGACCATTATTTAAGAATAATTTTAAATATAATTCTAATTGTTGTGGAGTTTTATATCCTGGTAGTGGCGCTATTGGGTCTCCTTTTTCATCTAAGAATAATATGGTTGGATAAGCTGTAACCTGAAAAGCTTGTGCTAATTCATGTTGCGAATTTCTTCCGGTTTGACCGGGAACAAAATTTGGATTTTTCAAAACCTGCCCTTTATATTCTATAACTTCATTTCCTTCCGCATTAAATTTTACTGCATAATAATTTTCATTTACATATTTTACAACATCCGAATTTTGAAAAGTATTTTTATCTAGCATTTTACATGGTCCACACCAATCGGTATATGCATCCATCATTATTTTTTTTGGATTATTTACCTGAGCTTCCATCGCCTCATTTAGTGTCATCCAGTTAATTTTTTCTGTTTGTGCTTTTGCAGAAAAGCTTAATACAAAAATTGTTAAAAGCATTAAAAGATTATTTCTCATAATAATATATTTGTTACTTATGATTGTTTTGTGGCAAAATAAGGGTAAAAATTACAAATACTCTTTTAAAAAATTGTTAAAAGAGTATTTGTGTAACTTTATATACTTTTCTATTTATCAATGCCGTGCATCATTCGTTTAATAGGTTTATTAAGACTTAACATAACCAAACCTGCAATAAAAGGGATAATTGTAAAAATCAAGAAAAACCCTGATAATCCTATATTTTCGGCAATACCATCTGAATATTCAGCCATTATTGATGCAAGTTTACCCGATAAACCGGTAAATACATACCAAATACCAAATAAGAAGGCCAACATTCTTGCTGGTGCCAATTTACTAACATAAGATAAGCCCACAGGTGAAACGGCTAATTCTCCCATAGTATGTAAGAAATAAGCTAGCAATAACCACATCATACTTACAGAAGCAGTTTGTGCTCCAGGCTCTATTCCTGATGCTCCTATGGCTAACATTCCGAAACCAGATGCTAACAAAGTTAAACCCATAAAAAATTTTTGTGGACCAGAAAAAGTATATTTTTTCCAAAATTTAGAATAAAGAGGAGCTAAGGTTATGATAAAGAAAGGGTTTAATATTTGAAACCAAGAAGTATCAACAAGAGTTGAATCACCTACCATTTTATCATATACTCTAAATATGACCAAGCCCCAAATAATAATAAAACTTATGGTTGTAAATAAAATAGTTAATGGGTACTTTTTAATTATTGCTTTTCCTAATTTATAAATTACCCAACTTAAAACCACCATAGGAACTATAGAAAGAAGAAAGTCAATTATTTTATAAAATAGTCCCCAACTACCAGTTAAAGTTCTATTGGTATAGTCTTTAGCAAATATATTCATAGTAGTTCCCGCTTGTTCAAAACTTGCCCAAAAGAAAATAACAAAGAAGGCAATTATAAATACTACTTTTAAACGGTCTCTTTCTATAGGTTGGAATCGTTTTAGTCTTGAAACTCCCAAGCTAATAAAGAATACTATTGATAGTAGAAAAAATACACTTGACATATCTACCGAAATACTTGTTCCAAATAAATCAAAAGAAAATAGATCTTGGGTTAAGAAATGTTTTCCTCGAGTTATGACAGAATATAAACCGTCAACAATCCATGAAATCACGAAGAAACCGCCAATACTAACCAATGTTAAATCTCTTTTTGTAAAAGGAACAATATTTTCTTTTTCTTCAGCGGTTAGGTTTACTTCTTTTGGTTTAGGTTCAGATGCCGCTTTACCAAAAACATCTCTTGCATAATAAAATTGTAATAAGCCAAAAAGCATAAAAATTCCTGCTAAACCAAAACCCCAGGTCCAGCTAAAATTTTCTCCTATCCACCCAACTAAAAGTGTTCCAATAAATGCTCCTGAGTTTACACCCATATAAAATATAGTATAAGCTCCATCTTTTTTATCACTTTGAGGTGGATACATTTTACCCACAATTGCCGACATGTTTGGTTTAAATAAGCCTGTTCCTAATACAATCAACAATAAACCAATATAAAAAACAAATTTTAAATCCATTCCAATTTGTAGATCTGAAACTGCCATTGAAGCATGCCCTAAGGTTATTATTGAAGCTCCAACAATAACTGTTTTTACATGCCCCCATTTATTATCTGCCAACCAGCCACCAAGAAGAGGTAATAGATATACCAACATAACATACCAACCAAATAGTGCATAGGCTTCAGATCTAGTCCAACCCCAGCCATCATCTTCAATTTTAGCAACCAAAAACAGAATTAACAAAGCCCGCATTCCATAATAGGAAAAGCGCTCCCACATTTCGGTAAAAAATAGTACAAATAAGCCTATTGGATGACCTAATATTTGTTGTTGATCTTTTTCTTGTACGTAATCTGACATAACTTGAGTTTATAGTTAAAAAACCTTTTGGTTTTATTTCCTTTTTGTGGTGGCAAGATACAAAAACACTATTAATATTTAATCTTTAAAAAAGCTGTATTTATATTGTACTAAGTAAAACAAAAAAGGTTTTACAAGAATGTAAAACCTTGATTATTAGAGTGGAGCTACGGGGATTCGAACCCCGGACCTCTTGACTGCCAGAAATGAGATTTAGAGTTTTAAAATTTTCAATAAGTACAAAACATAATTGATAATCAATTATTTAATTAATTTTTGTAACAATTACTCTTGTTTGAATACAAAAAACGCGTGCAAATTGCGTGCAAATATTTTTGTATCTTTG
>DAOUQH010000023.1 GCA_030625645.1 Flavobacteriia bacterium
GAAATTCTTTGCCATAATTACCAAGCCTTTTGCTCCCCAAATTTTATAAGCAGCAAATTCAGATGCTAATTTTTGAACAACCATATTTGAGTTTTTATAATCTCCTTCATTATGCTTAAAATAAGCATCATAATACAAAGCTTCTGCTTTTACATTGCCACTTGATGAGTTTTCAATGGCTTTAAAAGCATCCTGAGCCTTGTACATATCGCCTGCTTGAAAAGCAGAACGAGCAATAATTATTTGAGCATCTGCTTTTCTTTGTTTTTCAATTTTGTCGTTTTGTAATATTTTTTCGGCATAATTTACAGCTTCTTCATAATTTTTTAAAGCATAGTTTCCTTTCATTAAATTACTTTGTGCAAAAAAGATATTATTTTCACTATCAGTTCCATTTTCTAATCTACTTAACAACGGTACTGCTTTTTCCCAATTTTCTTCTTTAAGATAAATTTCCGAAAGGTTTATCAATGAATTTTCGGTAAATTCATTTCTGCTTTTCCCAATAATATATTGATAATGTGGAATTGCTTTTTTTGAATTTACTTCTTTTTTGTATGCATCGGCTAGATAATAATTAGCATCTAATGTAAAAAACCCTTTAGGGAAACGACTTAAATATTTTTGAAAGCCCTCAATAGCTTTTTTATTTTTTCCACTTAAATATTGTTTTTCGGAAGCTTCAAAAACCGTTGCTTCAATTTCTTTTTCCGAGACATCTACAAAATCCACACTTTTAAGTAGTTTTTCGTATTCATCAACTCTTCCTAGATCAACATAAATTTGGCGAGCATTTGTAATTGCTTCTTGTGCTTCATTAGAATTTGGATAATTGGTAATTACTTTTTTATATTGTTGAAGAGCCTTGTTATTACTGTTGGTATTGTAATAAATCAAACCCTGCTTTAATAATGCTTTAGGTACAAATTTACTTTGTGGATAAAACTCTGAAATACTATTATAAGCTTTTAGTGCTTTTTCATTTTTATTGATTTGAACATAGGTGTTTCCTAATTCGTAAAAAGCATCATCACGTAATGAAGACTTTAAATTTGTTTGTAAAAAGCCTTGTAATTCCTTAATTTTAATATCATATTCACCCATAAACCCATGACAAAGTGATATTTGGAATTGAGCAACATCAACATCAATATCATTTGCATTTATCACATTTTGGTAAGGTTCAATAGCTTTGTAATAATTACTAAGTGCAAAATAGCAGTCACCCAAACGTATATTTGCATCGATAAGCTGCTTCTTTTTTGTGGGATTTGATTGTATGTATTGTCTAAAGTGTCCTCCAGATTTAGTATAATCTTTTAGTTTAAAATAAGTATATCCAATATTATAATCTAAATCTTTAAATTCTTCAGTAGAATTTGTATTTTGTAAAGAAAGAAATTGTTCAAAACTGTTTAAAGCCTGATTAAAATTATTTAATTGATAATCAGATTCTGCATACCAAAAAGTTGACTTAGCTTTATATTCAGAATTGTCTTTTGCTATTTCGAAATACTCTTTTGCCTCATTGAAGCTTCCTTCATTAAATAATTGAACACCTCTTAAATAGGCAATTTTTTGATATTCTTCACTATCTTTTTTATTGCTTAAATAAGTGATAGCTCCTTGATAATCATTAGCATAAATATAAGAACTGATTAATAATTGCTCAATTTCTTTTTTATTGATATCGGTTGGATAAGCGTCTAAATAATTTTGTATTACTTCAGCAGTACCTTGATAAGGATTACCTATTTCGTAGCTTAATTTAGCATAATTTAACCATGCATCTTGCTTAATAGTTTTATCAAAATCCATTTGTGATGCGTTTCTAAAAGCATTCAAAGCTTCAGTTTTTTTATCATTTCTCAAATAGCATTCCGCAAGGTGATAATATGCATTTTGCGAAACAGGGTTATTTCCATCTATAATTTTATTAAACCATTCTGTTGCAGTTTCATAATCTTTTTGTTGGTAAAATACATAGCCAAGTTGATAATAATCGGTGTTATTCCATCTACCTTTTTTCCCCTCGTATTCTTGTAAATATTCTCCAGATTTTTCGTATTCCTCGAGGTTAAAATAACTTTCACCAATAATTTTATTAAGTTCAGATTTTTTAATTCCTCCCGACTTTGCCAAAAGTGGAATTCCTGTATCAATTGCCTCTTGAAATTTACCAGTTTTAAATTTGATGTTTATCAAGAAATATGAAATATCTTTATCATTTTTATTTACAGATCTAGCTTCGGTTAAATACTTATCGGCCTCAACAAAATCATCATCTTTATAAGCCATATATCCATAATAATATTTTGCCTGAGCGCCATATTCCTTAGAGTTTAATAGAGCTGAGAAATATTTTTTTGATTTTATAAAACTATTTGTGGCAAACAAACCATAAGCAAATTTGAATTGAAAATCTTCTTTTTCGAATTCGTTTAAAGCATTGGTATTTACTCTTGAATACCATTTCAAAGCGTAGGAATAATTACCATTATTAAAGTAATAATCTCCAACTTCCATAAAGGCAGTATTTCTTTTGGAGCTAGTTGGAAAGCTATCAAAAAAGTTACGCATAAGATTCTCTCCTTTTTTTTCACCCAAACGAATAGCACAAAAAGCTTCGTAATAATAACATCTTGCTTTAAGTTCGCTGTCGTCTCCAAATTCCTTTTTCATATCACCAAAAAGAATTTTGGCCGCATTATATGATCTTCCTTGGTACAACTCTACAGCGTGGTTATATGCTGTAGTTTGGTTTGTATAAACCTCAGATTTTTGAGCATGCAAAAAAAAAGAAGTAAACAAAAAGAAAGTAAAAAAAGTGAATTTGCAACAACTCATAATTGTAGGAATATTTTTAAAGATCAAAAATAAGCATATCCTCGTTTTTAAAAACGTTTAAATGCTTTTAATATTTAAAATTGTTGATTAGTTACTCTTATTGTTGAAAAGTCAAGCTATTAAAAGTAATTATACTATTCTAGAATTAGATTATTCATAAATACATTAAAGTCTTCTACAAACTCTTCGTAATATTCACCGGTAGCAGGACCCGTAAATCCTGTATGAATTCTTTGTACTTTTCCTTTTTTATCGATAATAATTGAAGTTGGAAAAGATATAACCTGATTTAACATAGGTAAAGATTTTGAAGCAGATTCATTATTTGACGTACCAGCAATTAAAAAATCATATTCAACATTTAATTGTTTAATCATCGTTTCTACTCGTGATTTTGCATAATCAAAATCGGGTTTCGTTTCATAAGCTAAACCAATAATCTCTACTCCCCTATCTTTATTTTTTTCATACCACTTTGAATAAAATTTTGTTTCGTCCATACAATTTGGACACCAAGTCCCAAATATTTGAACGATAACAACTTTTCCTTTATATTTTTCATCAGATAAGCTTACTAATTCACCATCTAAATTTGGAAAAGAAAAATTGATTTTATCATATCCTTCTTTTAAGAAAGTGAGCGAATAAGGATCAGGTAATTTGGCATTAATATTTTTTTTTGAGACAAATGTTCTATATCCTTCCCTACCAGACCAAAATTCACCTTTTAGAATAGAATCATTTTGACTTACAATTTTGAATTTATACAAGTGATTTCCGTCGAAGCTGTATAAAAACATAGTATCTTTTACAGAATACCCGTCAAGATATCTATAATCACCAGTCGCAGTTAAAAATGTACCATTAATTATTGAATCATTTTTTTGGACCAAACCAATTGCCCTAACCTTACTACTATCTTTTTTTGTAAAGACTGTTTCCCATTTTCCATCAAATTTATTACTACTTTGACTGTAATCAAACCTTCCTTTTAAATTGAATTCTGCTGTAAATGGGAGTTTATAATCAGTACTGTAATTTTTTATAAAATAACCACTTAACTTATCGTCATTTACTTTTGCTTTAATTTCAGCATCAAAAATATGTAGGTTAAAAGAAAGGGTGTCGTCTAGTAAAAAAACCTCATCAAGCCCGATAGTTTCTTTTCCATTTATAAGATCAATTTTAAATTTCTTCTTTTCTTTTGAAATAACAAAATTGAATGGTATTTTTTGCCCTTGAGTACTAATCTCCCCTCTCCAGATACCGGTTTTTAAACCTTGACCTGTGGGTTTTTCTTCACAAGAAATAAAGAAAAAAGATGCCATAAAGGCAAAAAACAGTATCTTTTTATACATTTTAAAATATTAAGCTCCCCAAAGGTAGTAAATTATTATAATAATTTTTTAGACTAACAATATTTTATTAACTAACAAAATTAAAATTTTAACTGTAAGTTTGTATCAAATTAAACATTCATTTATTATGCTGCAATTAAAAAATGCTTCCATTTTTCAAGGAGAAAATCTAATATTATCAGATGTAAATCTGGATATTAAGAAAGGAGAATTTAATTATTTAATTGGAAAAACAGGAAGTGGAAAAAGCAGTTTAATGAAAACCTTATATGGAGATCTGCCTTTAGAAAAAGGAGAAGGAAGTATTGTTGGATTTGATTTAAATATATTAAAAGAAAAAGAGATTCCTTTTTTAAGAAGAAAAATGGGAATAGTTTTTCAAGATTTTAAATTATTAAATGATCGCTCGGTTTTTGATAATCTATTATTTGTTTTAAGAGCAACTGGTTGGAAAGATAAAAGCGAAATAGAATCAAAAATTAATGATGTTTTAGAAAAGGTGGCAATGAAATCAAAAGGATTTAAAATGCCTTATCAGCTTTCGGGGGGGGAACAACAACGAATAGCAATTGCCCGCGCTTTATTAAATAATCCGGAAATGATTTTAGCCGATGAACCAACGGGTAACCTAGATCCAAATACATCTGTTGAAATTATGAATGTTTTAGAAGATATTAATAAAAGCGGAATCACAATCTTGATGGCAACTCACGATTACGCTTTGATATTAAAATTTCCACATAAAACGGTAAAATGTGAAGGAAATAAAGTATTTGAAGTTGTTTAATTCCCTATGCTCTCTGTTTTAATCCCAACATATAATTATTCGGCAGTTTTATTAGTTAAAGCGCTTCAAAAGCAATTGTTATCTCAAAATGTTTTATTTGAAATTATTTGTTTTGATGATGGATCTAACGGAGAGGAAAATAATAAAAATAACAAAATAAATAATTTGGAATTCTGTCAATTTAAGGCTTTCAGAAAAGGTCTTGGACGCAGTAAAATCAGAAACTTACTTGCTGAAAATGCAAAATACGAATGGTTATTATTTTTAGATTCGGATGTTTTACCTATTGAACAAGTTTTTATTAAAAATTATTTTGAATCTGTTAAAAAGACCCCTAATAAGGTTTTTTATGGCGGATTAAAGTATGAAGATAAAAAACCTTCAACAAAGAAAATATTACGTTGGACTTATGGAAAAAGTAGAGAGGAGATTTCTTATAATACTCGATGGCAAACGAACCAAAATCATTTTTCTTCAGCGAATTTTTTAATTTCAAAAGAACTTTTTAACAAGATAAAATTTGATGAAACGCTTACCAAATACGGCTATGAAGACACTCTTTTTGCTATTGAATTACTTGCTAATAAAAGTACAATTTATCAAGTTGATAGTCCGGTTTACCACTTAGGTTTAGATGATAGTGACGTTTTTTTAGGAAAAACTAAAAGGGCAATAGAAAATTTAAAATATTTGCACCAAGAAAAAAAGATTAGTAATGAGGATATAAAACTTCTAAAATCATTTAATAAAGTAAATTCCTATGGTTTAAATAGTTTATTAAGCTTGTTTTATAAAGGTTATTTTAATAAAATGGAAGACAATTTAATGTCAAAAAAACCATCTCTTTTGGTTTACGATATTTATAAGCTAAGTTATTTATGTTCAATTTCTTAAAGCAGGTTCTTATATATTTCTTTTAATTTTTTACTTTCATTTTCCCAAGTGTATTTCTTTGCAGCAATTTTTAATTTCTTTTTCCATTCTATAATTAATTTCTCATCTTTAAAAATACTCGTTATAATTTTTGCCAACTCCTCTGGTTGATGTGTTTTACTTATAAAACCTATTTTATTTTTTTCAACTAAACTTGCTATTACTTCTCGATTTGAAACTAAAACGGGAGTTTCAGCTTGAATATAATCAAAAATTTTATTGGGTAAGCTATATTCATAATTTAGGTTAGTAGCTTTGTCTAATGAGAGACCTAAATCGGCTATTTTTGTATATTCCATTAACTGTTCATAAGTCATTTTACTTTTTATAAAAACTTTTTTCTCTAATTTATTTTCACTAATAATTTGTTTTAATTTCTCAAAAACATCTCCACTTCCAATAATATATAAAATGTGATTTTTTAAATATTTCATCATCAATACTGCTTCCTCTGCTCCACGATCGACATTGATTCCACTTCCTTGAAGTATTAGCATTTTTTTGTCACCTTTAATCTTTTTCGCTAAAGCGGAATTGTAATTACTATTAAATTTAGGAGCAATATTTCTAATTACATTTACCGGAACCTTATATTTTGATGTATAGAATTCAGCAATTTTGTTATTAACGGTATAAACATTTTTCAATTTAGGAAAAATATGATTTTCGATATTCAACCAAACATTTTTTACTTTCGGACGAGATGTAAGCTCAGGAACTTCAGTAAATAATTCGTGACTATCATAAACTAATTTTTTATTAAAAAGTCTAGAAATTATATAATTAGGCAGTAAAGTATCTAAGTCATTTGCTAAAAGAATATCTTTTTTTAAAAAAAGAAGTTTAAAAAATAATCGGATATTATATTCAGCATAAAACAAAAAACCCTTTTTAAAAAATAGATTTATTCTTATCGTTTTATAATTTCTTTTAATAGGTAAGCTGTTGGATAACTTTCTTCCAATCAAAGTTAAATCATAATTTATTTCCTGTAAAGATTCACAAATCTTTTTTACTCTTTGGTCAGTTACCAGATCATTAGTTACAGAAATTATTATTTTTTGCAAAGCACTTATTTTATTTTAGAAAAACTGTTAAAAAAATCTTTATCAAAAGTATTAAATATTATCTTTGCTAAACTAACCAAAAAAAGAATTTTAAGAGCTATTTTTTTATAATTTAGCTAATCGATTATGAATACAGAAAAACCAACCAAACCGATTTATTGGTATGCTGTTTTTACAAAATCAAGAGCAGAGAAGAAAGTATATGAAAGACTTTTAGAAAATGAAGTTGAATCTTTTTTACCAATATTTACAACTGTAAGACAGTGGAGTGATAGAAAAAAAACAGTTAAATTACCTTTAATTCCTTCTTATGTTTTTGTAAAAATGCCAGAAAAAAATTTACGTGATATTTTACCAATTCATGGAATAGTTGGAGTTTTAAAGCATTTAGGCAAACCAGCAAAAATTTTTGATTATGAAATTGATAATCTTCGTATTTTATGTGATAGCCAAGAAGAAGTAAAATCTACAAATGATGTAAGAGTTTTAAAAGGAGATACAGTTGAAGTAACAAATGGGCCATTTATGGGCTTAATAGCAATTTGTGAAAGAGAAGGTCAAAAACATAGAGTTATTGTAAAAATTGATACTTTAGGGAGTTGTTTTACTGTAAATATCCCCCTAAGTTTTTTAAGAAAAATTAAAAAGAAAATATAATATATAAATCTTATAAAATGAATTTAACAGTTATTGGTACAGGATATGTTGGTTTAGTAACCGGTACATGTTTTGCTGAAATGGGAAACGAAGTTACTTGTATAGATATTGATAATAAAAAAATTGAAGATCTAAAAAAAGGAACTATTCCAATATACGAACCCGGTTTAGAACGGATGGTTTTGAAAAATGTAGACAATAAAACCTTACATTTTAGTACAAAATTAAAGGATGGTTTATCAAAAGCAGAAATTGTTTTTATTGCTGTAGGAACTCCAATGGGAGAAGATGGTTCAGCCGATTTACAATATGTTTTAAGTGTAGCCAGACAATTAGGAAGAGAAATGCAAAAACCTTTAATTGTAGTTGATAAATCCACAGTACCAATAGGCACAGGAGATAAGGTAAAAGCAGTTATCAACGAAGAATTAAAGAAAAGAGGTGTTGATATTGATTTTCATATTGTTTCTAATCCTGAATTTTTGAAGGAAGGTGCTGCAATTGAAGATTTCATGAAACCAGATAGAATTGTAATTGGGGCAGATAGCGATATAGCATTCGATAAGATGAAAGATCTATATGCACCATTTACACATAATCATGATCGAATGATTACTATGGATATTCGTTCTGCTGAAATGACAAAATATGTTGCCAATGCTATGTTAGCTACAAAAATTTCTTTTATGAATGAAGTTGCTAATATTTGTGAATTAGTTGGCGCAGATGTGAATCAAGTGAGAATAGGTATTGGATCTGACACAAGAATAGGATATAGTTTTATTTATCCTGGAAGTGGTTATGGAGGATCTTGTTTTCCAAAAGATGTAAAAGCACTTAAAAAAATAGCAGAGGATAATGGATATAATGCAAAATTAATTACTTCGGTTGAAGATGTAAATGACCGTCAAAAATTAGTGATTGCAGATAAGGTGATTAAACATTTTGGAGAAAATTTAGAAGGAAAAACTTTTGCCTTATGGGGTTTGGCATTTAAACCAGGGACAGATGATATGAGAGAAGCTCCAGCAATTTATATTGTAAAAGAATTAGTTAAAAGAGGGGCAAAAATTCAAGCTTATGATCCAAAGGCAATGGACGAAGCACAATATTTTTACTTAAAAGGTGTTAAAGAGATTACATATTTTAATTCTAAGTATGAAACTTTACAAAATGCCGATGCAATGATTTTGCTAACAGAGTGGAAAGAATTTCGTTCACCGGATTTTGAAGAATTAAAAGGACAGATGAAAAATCCTGTTATTTTTGATGGACGAAACCAATATAGTTCTCTAAATATGGAAGAAAAAGGTTTTGAATATTATCAAATAGGTGTAAAAAATAATTAATTAAAATAAATATTTATATTCTCGTACTAAAACGCAAATCTTATGAAAATTTTTATTCCCTTCTTTTTAATATCTTTTCTTTTACTTTCCTCTTGTGGAACAAAAGAAGATATCGTTTATTTTAATGGTATCGACTCAAAGGATAATATTATTGGTATTGATAGTTATATGCCAACATATCATATAGATGATGAATTAATTATTGTCGTTAATGCAATTGAATCTGAATCCGCAAAACCATTTAATCAAAATTCAGTTTCTTATTCTGATGATATCCGTCAGTCTTATGGTAGAGAACGTATTCAATCTTATATAATTGATCCTGAAGGTAAGATTGATTTTCCTGTTTTAGGAAAAGTTAAAATTGCTGGGCTAAATCGTGAACAAGCAACAAATATGTTTGTAGCAAAATTAACAGATTATATAAAAAAGCCAATTGTAAATATTAGAACATTAAATTATAAAATTACAGTATTGGGTGAAGTTGCAAGGCCAGGTACTTATACCGCAACTAATGAGAGAGTAACATTGATTGAGGCTTTAGGTATGGCTGGAGACTTAACAATTTATGGCGAAAGAGAAAATGTATTGGTAATTCATGATTATGATGGTAAAAAAACATTTACCAGAGTAAATCTAAAATCTAAAGATCTATTTGAATCTCCGGCATATTATTTATCTCAAAACGATGTTGTATATGTTGAACCAAATAAAACACAAGCAAAATCTTCATCTATTGGAGCTAGTACTGGCGTTTTATTGAGTTCTTTGGGTATTTTAATCTCTATGGCAGCACTTGTTGTTACAGTTACAAATTCGAATTAATATCATAATAAAATTAAAAAGCCCCGAAGAATTTTAATTCTTCGGGGCTTTTCTTTTTAAGAAATAGTTATCTATCTTTCAATATATTTTATCTCATGAGTTAGATCAGCAAATTGACGGAACATTTCGCTTACTCCGCAATAGCGTTCTTGAGATAATTTTACCGACTTTTCAATTTTATCTTTTTGAAAATCTTTTCCGTAAAAACGATATTCAACATGTACTTTATGATAAAATTTTGGATGTACATCAGTTAATTCACCAGTAACATCAATCTCAAAATCTTCAACCTCAGCACGCATCTTTTTTAATAATGAAACAACATCTAATCCGGAACATCCTGCAAGAGATGTTAACATTAAAGATTTTGGTCGTACACCTTTATCCTGCCCTCCTACTGATTCAGCAGCATCAATTGGAAAACTTCCTCCTACAGAATCTGCATTAAAAAGCATTTTACCTTTCCATTGTATTTTAATTTCTTCAGCCATATTTTTTAAGTTTTAATAGTTGTGAATATAATAAATTTTTATGAGTTTTATTATTCAACTATAGTTTTAGGATTATTATCAGTTAATTTAACTCCTGTACCATTCAATTTAGAATAAATTACTTTTCCGAAATCCATAGAGGTTCCAGTAGCAATATCTGTTTTTAATAACATAGCCCCATCCATATCAACATAATCTAATTCGGGTAATAGATGTGCAATTGCCGAAATTCCTACTGAAGATTCTGTCATACAACCTACCATTTTTTTCATACCATATTCATCAGCTTCTTTTAGCATTCTTCTTGCAGGGGTTAGACCGCCACATTTTACTAATTTAATATTTATTCCATGAAAAAGATTATGGCACTTTGTTACATCTGCTTCTACCTGGCAACTTTCATCTGCAACTATTGGTAAAACCGACTCTAAAAAGACTTTTCTTGCTCCTTCAATATCTTCAGCAGCTAATGGTTGTTCTAAAAATTCAACGCCAAGTTTTTTTAATTCAATTGCATTTGCTATGGTTTCGTCTGCTGTCCAAGCACAATTTGCATCAATTCTAAAAATAGCATCTGTATGCTTTCTTAATTCCCTTACAATCTTGATATCTTTTTTTGTGCCAAGTTTTATTTTATAAATAGGCCAAGGGGTTTCTTTCATTTTCTCAACCATTTTCTCAATGGTATCTATTCCAATTGTATAATTTGAAAGGGGATTATGGTTAGTATTATAATTCCATATTTCATACAGTTTCTTTCCTTTTTTACGAGCATAAAGATCATTATATGCTAAATCTAAAGCACATAAAGCAAACATGTCATCTTTTAAGTATGGATACATCTTTTCCCAAAATTCTTCAGGAGTTTCATCAGTATCTTGTTCGATTATTTCTTTACAATTCTGTAAATCCTGAAACATATTCTCTAAAGTTTTATGGTAATATGGGTTTTCTGACGCTTCACCATAACCAGAAATATTACCATCTTTTAACTCGACAATCATAGAAGGTTTTACATCAAAAGATTGTCGTGAAATTGTAAATGTATGTCTTAAAGGGAGATCATAAGATCTTAAAATTAATTGCATGTTTTTGCGGTTTTTTAAAGAGCAACAAATTTATATAATTTTAATTGGATTAAGAATAAAATTATTATCAATCATTTATTATATTCGAATTTTAAAATTTAAAATAAGTTATGCCTTTAGTAAAACCACTATCACCTGATGCAAATGAAGAGGTTAAAGAATTAGCCAAATTTTTTAACGAAACCCTTGGTTTTTGTCCGAATAGCGTATTAACCATGCAAATCAGACCAGAAATAGCACGATCTTTTATTAATTTGAATAAAGCTGTGATGGAGAATCATGGAAGAGTTAGTTCTGCTTTAAAGCGTCTAATTGCCTATATAAGTAGTAATGCCAGCGGATGTAGATATTGTCAGGCACACGCAATTAGAGCAGCCGAACGCTATGGTGCAGATCAAGAACAATTAAATCATGTTTGGGAGTATAAAATACATTCTTCTTTTAGCAAAGCAGAAAGAGCAGCTTTAGATTTTGCTTTGGCAGCTTCTGTAATTCCAAATAATGTAAATATGAATATTCAAAAAGAATTGCATAAATATTGGGATGATGGTGAAATTGTTGAAATGCTTGGTGTTATTTCCCTTTTCGGATATTTAAACCGATGGAATGATTCAATGGGAACTACCTTAGAAGGAGGAGCGATAGAATCTGGTAAAAAATATATTAGTAAAAATGGCTGGGAAGTAGGGAAACATCAATAGTATATTTTTTAATACTGAAAAGAATTTTTGCAAATGAAAACCAATATAAAGACATTATTTTTTTCCCTCCAAAACAACCACAAACTCCCCTTTTGGGGCCTTATTCTCAAAATGAGATAGAACCTCTTTAACTGTTCCTCTTATGGTTTCTTCATAGAGTTTAGTCAATTCTCGTGAAACAGAAACCTGTCGTTTTTCTCCAAAATACTCCACAAAATGACTTAACGTTTTTAATAATTTATGGGGAGATTCATAAAATATCATAGTTCTGGTTTCTTCTGCTAAAAATTTTAATCGGGTTTGCCTTCCCTTTTTTACAGGTAAAAATCCTTCAAAAACAAATTTATCATTTGGCAAACCACTATTTACTAATGCGGGTACGAAAGCTGTTGCTCCGGGTAAACATTCAATTTCGATATTATTTTCAATACATGCTCTTGTAATCAAAAAACCGGGGTCAGAAATGGCTGGTGTACCGGCATCTGAAATTAAAGCCATGGTTTCACCACTTTTTAAACGATTTATAATTCTATCCAACATTTTATGCTCATTATGCATATGGAAACTTTGCATAGGAGTAGCTATTTCAAAATGTTTTAAAAGCTTACCAGAAGTACGAGTGTCTTCGGCTAAAATTAAATCAACATTTTGTAAAACTTTAATGGCACGAAGAGTCATGTCATCAAGATTTCCTATTGGTGTTGGAACTATGGTTAGTTTCATGTTTTGACATTTCTTGTTTCAAGCTTCAAGATAGTATAAAACTAGAAATTTGAAACTAAAAACTGAGGAAAATTAATCCCCATACATTTTATCAATCAACTGCTTATATTTTTTTGCAATTACTTTTCGTTTAATTTTTAAAGTTGCTGTAAGCTCTCCTGCATCAATAGTGAATTCTTTTGGTAGAAGGGTGAATTTTTTAATTTTTTCAAATCCTGAAAAGTTTTTTTGAAGCTCATCAAAACGTTGTTTAAACATTTCAATAATTTGATTATTATTTAGTAAATCTTCAACAGATTCAAAGCTAATCTTATTTTTTTCAGCATATTTTTTTAGTGCTTCAAAATTTGGAACTGTTAAAGCGGAAACAAACTTTCTTTGGTCGCCGATAATTGCAATTTGATCAATAAAAATATCATTTACAAAAGCAGTTTCTAATTTTTGAGGAGCAATATATTTTCCCCCAGATGTTTTCATCAAATCTTTAATTCTATCTGTAATATACAAATTACCAAATTCGTCAATTTTACCTGCATCACCGGTACGAAACCAACCATCTATAAATACGGCGTTTGTTTCAGCGATTTTTTTATAATAACCCTTCATAACACCAGGCCCTTTTACTAAAATTTCATTATTATCACCAATTTTAATTTGTGAACCCGCAATTGCTTTTCCTGCAGAACTAAATTCAAAATTAGTTTCTCCAAAAAGGGAAACGGTTGCCATAGTCTCAGTTAGACCATAACCAACTTTAACATTTATACCAATTGCATGAAAAAATGAAACAATACTAGCATCCATTGGAGCACCACCACATGGCATCATTTTTATATTCCCTCCAAAGATATTTCTAAGTTTATTTAGCACTAATTTATTGGCAATTCTATATTTTAATTTTAAGCCTTTTGGAACGCTTTTTTCTAATCTTTTATGTTGATTATTATAGTTGTCTCCTACAGATAATGCCCAATTAATTAGTTCTGTTTTTATTACTGAAGAGGAGTTTTTTGTTTCTTGAATTACCGAATGTATTTTTTCAAATAATCTCGGTACAGAACACATATAATTTGGTTTAACCTCTTTTAAAGCATTAGCAATTAATTTTGCATTTTCATTAAAATATACCTCAACCCCGTTATGTAAACAAGCCAAAACCCAGTTGTGTTCAAAAATATGACTAAGAGGCAAGAAACTTAATGAACTATCCTTATCGGAATAATCTAGTTCAATATCATGAGCCTTAATAGTTTCCGAAAAATTATTATGATCAATCATTACTCCTTTAGGTTCGCCAGTTGTACCTGAGGTATAAATAATGCAAGCCAAATCATTTAAAGTACAATTATCATATCTTTTTTGAAGCTCTTCATTAATTTTTTTATCTTCTCCTACAGAAGAAAAATCTTTTAAATAAATAGAATTTGATGATTGTTTTAACTTAATATCATCGCGTATAGCAACAATTAATTTTAAAAATTTATTATTTTTTAAAAGAGAGATAGCCTCATCATATTGCTCTTGTTCACCTACAAATATTACGCTAATTTCAGAATCATTAACAATATATTCAACCTCTTTTGAAGAGTTTGTTGCATAAATTGGTACAGTAACCGCTCTAATACCCATAATTCCAAGATCAACAGTAATCCATTCGGGCATATTTTGAGAAAAAATAGCTACGTTTTGTTGAGGTTTAATTCCGAAATTTAAAAGAGCCTTCGAAATATTTTCAATATTATTGCCGAAATCAGTCCACGAAATACCTTCCCATGATTTGGTTTTATCACTTTTATAATACATAGCATTTTTTTGCTGGTATTGCTTAACTTTATTTCTAATATTTACTCCAAGGTTCTGATAATCCATTTTAAAATGTTTTGTATTCTTCTTTTACGAAAATAATTTTTTTTCGGGTTATTTATATATTAATAAAAATATTCTAACTCAAAAATACGATTAAAATCTCATTCTTATTGAAAATAGTTAAACAGTAAAACAAATTACTTATAAAATGACTGCTTATATTCCTGCTAATAAACATTTTACTTTTCTTATTATAGTTTAATTTCTAATAAACCTAAAAACACGGTCAGGCTAAAAATGAAGCTATTCATCACATTAATTAAAATCAAAATTTCATCATATAAGACAACAAGCTATAACAGTATTAAATCTTATATTTTTTAGGAACAAAAAATAAAAAATAAAAATATTAAAACTCATTAGGTTTTCACTAAATTTGCAAATCGAAATTTTTAAGAAATTATGTATAGAAGTCATACCAACGGAGAGTTAAGATTAGAGAACGTAAGCCAAGAAGTTACCTTATCAGGATGGGTACAAAAAGTACGTGATAAAGGTTTTATGATTTGGGTAGATTTGCGAGATAGATACGGAATTACACAGTTGATTTTTGACGAAGAGCGTACAGAAAAAGCTGTAATGGAGATGGCAAAATCACTTGGAAGAGAATTTGTTATTCAGGTAAAAGGAAAAGTAATAGAACGTGTTGCTAAGAACCCTAAGATGAAAACAGGAGATATTGAAATTTTAGTTTCTAAACTTACAGTTTTAAACTCGGCCGAATTACCTCCTTTTACTATTGAAGATGAAACAGATGGCGGAGATGAATTACGTATGAAATATCGATATCTTGATATAAGAAGAAACCCTGTTCGTGAGAATTTAATTTTCCGTTCAAAGGTAACGATGGAAGTTAGAAATTATCTTTCAAAAGAAGGCTTTATCGATGTGGAAACTCCATATTTGATTAAATCTACACCCGAAGGAGCAAGAGATTTTGTAGTTCCATCTCGTATGAATGAAGGTCAGTTTTATGCCTTACCACAATCGCCGCAAACCTTTAAGCAGCTTTTAATGGTAGGAGGAATGGATAAGTATTTTCAAATTGTAAAATGTTTTAGAGATGAAGATCTACGTGCCGATCGTCAGCCAGAATTTACTCAAATTGACTGCGAAATGGCCTTTGTGGAACAAGAAGATATCCTAAATGCTTTTGAAGGTCTAACACGTCATTTATTAAAAGAAATTAAAGATATTGAGATTGGTGATTTCCCTAGAATGACATACGATGAAGCTATGAAAACTTATGGAAATGACAAACCCGATATTCGTTTTGATATGAAATTTTGTGAGTTAAATGATTTGGCTCAAAACAGAGGTTTCGGGGTTTTTGATTCGCAAGAATTAGTGGTAGGTATTGCTGCTCCTGGCTGTGCTAATTACACTCGTAAACAAACCGATAAATTAATTGATTTTGTAAAACGCCCACAAGTAGGTGCTAATGGATTAATTTGGGCAAAATATAATGAAGATGGGACTTTTAAATCATCTGTAGATAAATTCTTTAATCAGGAAGATCTTGCAGCTTGGTCGGAAAGGCTTAATGCTAAAAAAGGTGATTTAATGTTGATTATGGCAGGGGATCCAGATAAAACACGAACACAATTAAGTGTGTTACGTATGGAAATGGCAGAGAGATTGGGCTTAAGAGATCCTAAAGTTTTTGCACCACTCTGGGTTGTTGACTTCCCTCTTTTAGAATGGGATGAAGAAACTGGAAGATACCACGCAATGCACCACCCATTTACCTCTCCTAAACCAGAAGATATTAGTTTATTAGATTCTAATCCTGGAAAAGTAAGAGCAAATGCCTATGATATGGTATTGAATGGAAATGAGATTGGAGGAGGTTCGATTAGAATTTTTGACAAGAAAATGCAATCTAGAATGTTTGATCTTCTTGGTTTTACAAAAGAGGAAGCTCAAAATCAATTTGGATTTTTAATGAATGCATTTGAATATGGTGCCCCGCCTCATGGAGGTTTGGCTTTTGGTTTAGATAGATTGGTTGCAATTTTGGGCGGACAAGAAACCATTCGTGATTTTATTGCATTTCCTAAGAATAATTCGGGACGTGATGTGATGATTGATGCTCCTTCTAATATTGATGAGGAACAATTAAAAGAACTAAATTTAAAACTTGACCTCTAGTATTTTATATTAAAATTAGTTATTTTTCAGGGTAAAACAATTCATTTAATTTCGGTTTTACCTATCGTATTTGCGGGCTATATTTATGGATTACGTTATTAATAGTTTTATTGTTTCGCCTACAGATAAATTTCCATATAAAATTGAAGACTTAGGAGGTGTAAGATTAATTATTTGATATTAAATGCAAAAGATAAAAGTACTATTTACTAAGTTTTTAAAATGGAAATATAAACATATATCCAATAAGCAGTTTATCAATATTTCAGCGGCAATTATTGGTTTATTGGCTGGTTTAGGGGCGGTTACATTAAAGAATTTAACACATTTAATTCAAGAGTTATTAGAAGGAGAATTTATTAAAGAAATTCATCAGGGGTTTTACTTTATTTTTCCATTAATTGGATTATTATTAGTCCTTTGGGTTATAAAATTTATAGTAAAAAGGCCTGTTGGTCACGGTATCCCTTCTACCCTATTTGCCATTTCAAAATTAAAAGGAATAATGCCTCGTCATCAAATGTGGGCATCTTTAATTACAGCTCCTTTAACTGTTGGTTTTGGTGGTTCGGTTGGATTAGAAGGACCTACGGTAGCAACTGGAGCAGCTTTGGGCTCAAATTTTGCACGATTATTTCATTTGAATCAAACTACAAGAACTTTATTGATTGGTGCAGCAGCAGCAGGAGCAATGTCTTCAATATTTAAAGCACCAATTGCCGCTATAGTTTTTGCTGTAGAAATATTTAGTTTAGAATTAACTTTAGCTTCAATGATTCCTTTATTGTTAGCATCTATTACAGCTGTATTAACTTCTTATTTCTTTTTTGGAGATGATGTATTACTCCATTTTAATGTTCAAGATAAATTTGAATTAATGGATGTATCCTTTTATATACTTTTAGGAGTTACCTCTGCAATGGTTTCAATTTATTTTAGTAAGGTTTATTTTGGTATTGGTAATTTTTTTAAGAGATATACTAGTCCTTATAAGCGTTTATTAATCGGGGGTGTTTTACTAGGAACAATAGTATATTTTATCCCACCTCTATTTGGTGAGGGTTTTGTTACCATAAATAATGTTTTAAAAGGGAATATAAACGATGTTATAACAAATAACATTTTTCATACGGTAACAGATAATATTTGGATTATTGTCGCATTACTTTTTGGATTAATAATATTTAAAGTTGTAGCTATGTCTTTTACTTTTGGAGCAGGTGGAGTAGGTGGTGTTTTTGCTCCAACTTTATTTACAGGAAGTATTTCGGGCTACCTAGTAGCAATGATAATTAATTATAGTAACTTGTTTAATCATCAACTATCACTAACAAATTTTGCAATGGTTGGTATGGCAGGATTGATGGCAGGAGTACTTCAAGCTCCTTTAACAGCAATATTTTTAATAGCCGAAATTACAGGTGGTTATGAACTTTTTATTCCTTTAATGATAGTTGCTTCTATTTCTTTCTTAGTTACAAAAAGATATATTCCACATAATATTTATGCTGCAGAATTAGCAAAAAAAGGACAACTTATTACACATGATAAAGATAAGAATGTGTTGATGATGTTAGATATTGATAAGGTAATTGAAACGAATTTTATAGTGCTTTCGCCAGATATGTATTTAGGAGAAATTGTAAATAATGCTGTAGCTAAATCTTCTCGTAATCATTTTCCTGTTGTAAATGAAGAGAAGGAATTTTTAGGAATTCTAACCTTAAATGATATCAGAAGCATCATGTTTAATAAAGATCTATACGAAACAGTTCAGGTTAGAAGTTTAATGCACAGTGCATCTGATATAATTAATTATGAAAAAGATTCTGCCGAAGAAATATTAAATAAGTTTAAAGGTAGTGGTGCGTGGAATTTAGTTGTAGTGAAAGAGGGTAAATATTTTGGGTTTATTTCCAAATCCAGATTATTAACTGCTTATAGAAGGAAATTGATTCAGGTTACTTCTTAAGAAACTCAATTGCTTTATCTGGAAAATCGGTAAAAATTCCGTCAATACCAGCACCATTAAATCCAAAATCTAATAGCTTTTCAAAAGAATTAAAATCACCTAATTGATCGGCTCTAAAGGTAAAAGCATGAATTTTTAAACCTACTTCATGAGAATTTTTCACCAAATCTGAAAAGAGAATTTTTCCATTTTTATCATATCCACTTATTAATAGTTTACTCCATGGTCCAATAGCATCTGCATAGGTTGCATATTCAGAGATTAATTCTTCTTGTCCGGGAATTTCAATTAATTGTGTTAAAAAAAGTTCGCTTTTAAGATCATTTCTTATACGTTTTAATTCAGATGCATCAAAGCATTGTAAAATACAGTTATCTTTTTTGGTTTTGTAACCGTAATCATTTAAAATATTGATTATGATTTTAGAAATATCTTTTCCTTTTTGACGATGAAATTCAGGGTTTTTAATTTCTGGATAAATTCCGATATCATTTCCTGTACTTTTATTTAACCCCTGAATAAGCTCAATTTCCTCCTGAAATGAGTGTAATTTAAAATGTGATTTACCTGATGGAAATCTATTTTGAAAAATTGCTTTTTTAGTTTTTGGGTCAAATCTTTCGGTTACGTTTAATAGCAATAATTCGGCATAAGTGAAATCAATTACATAAAATCGCCCATCTTTTTGATGTCTATCAGGAAATTTGCTAGCAACATCGCTAATATCATCTAAAAAAATATCGTGAATTACAATTGGAACATCATCCTTGCTTAAAACCAAATCTTGCTCAATAAAATCGA
>DAOUQH010000120.1 GCA_030625645.1 Flavobacteriia bacterium
GTAGTAATTTTTTTTACTAATACTTTGGTTTTACCATTTTCATGTTTTTTGGTAAAATAAGATGAAACTCGCTTTTTTAAATTTTTTGCTTTTCCTACATATAGAATTTTACCTTCTTTATCAAAATATTGATAAACTCCAGGCGAATTTGGCAAAGCTTGTACTTGTACTTTTAAATTCAAAATTTTGGCTTTTCAATTACAAAATTATCCAACAAATCAGAATTGGTTGCATCAATAACTTCCCATCCTAATATTGCAGATAGCTGATAAATCTTAGAAAGTTCAATAAATAACCTTTCTTTTGCTTGTTCTTTTAATTTACTTACTTCAGCTGTTTCTTTTATTTTATCAATACTTTTTTTATTGATATGATTTAGCTCTTCTTTACTAAATGTATTAAAAGAGCTCTGTTTAATATCAAAATATTTTATATCAGGAATAATTGTAATATCAGGTTCAGGAATATATTTTATTTTGATTTGTTTATGGACAGAATCAATTTCTACATCCATCTTTTCCAAATCATATTGCACCTGAACTCTAGCGTTTACAGTAACAATCGCACTTTTATTAAATTCGAAAGTATCATAAAAATACTTTTTTGCATTTTTATAGTTATAAACTTCACTAAATGTTGCTTCGGTAACAATCAATTTACTTAAATTATTGATGCTATGAATTACCACCTGAGTTTCTTCACTAGTGTTTTGCTTAGGTTCTTTTTTATAAATAAGCATTGCAATTAAAAAACCTACAATCCCTATTAATAAATATGGGCTATTTTTTTTTATCATTTATAAAAATATTAAAAGTAAAAATGTGAGAGCAAATTTAATGATATACTCTTTAATAGAGTAATTTTTTAACAAATGACGAGGTATAATAATGATAATTTAACTTTTTTTTAAAATATAAGAGCGTTCAATTTCACATATTCAAATTTAATAGGTAAGTATATTTAGAATTTGTAAATTTGCATCTTCTTTTTTTAAAAGAATTTCTCATATTATTAAAAAGTCTCATTTATGAAATACTGGAAAAAACTTACACAGAAAGAACGTCAAGAAAGAATTGAAATAGCTTTAGAAGGAAATGTTGATTTTGCTGAGGATACATCTTTGGGTTATCCCGCATCAAAACTAGATGAAAAGGTTTTTTATCATGATGCTCCATTTTTAAAAGATGCGCCATCATTAAAGGCTTATGTTGCCAATCCAAATCATATTGGATGCCATACTCTTGGTTCATCTGAATCTGCATTTCAAGGTACACATGAAATAGAACGTGAAGTGCTTCGAGTTTTAGCTGTTGATGTTTTTAAATGTGAAGATGAACAATTTGACGGATATATAGCACCAGGAGGAACAGAAGCAAATATTCAAGCGATGTGGGTATTTAGAAATCATTTTGTTTATAATCACAATGCTCACAACAGTGAGATAGCTATTTTAGCATCTGAAGATACTCACTATTCGATCCCAAAAGGTTCTAATCTTTTAAATATTGAATTGCTTTCTATTCCGGTTGATTTTGAAACAAGAGTCATTGATGAAAAAGCACTTGATAGAATTGTTAATCAGGCGATTGATAATGGAACAAAATATTTTATCGTGATTTCAAATTTGGCTACAACTATGTTTGGATCGGTTGATAATCCAGATGTTTATACCAATTTATTAGAGAGTTTGGAGGTTCCTTACAAACTACATATAGATGCTGCTTATGGTGGGTTTGTTTATCCATTTAGTAATAAAAAATCTACCATTAATTTTTCTAATCCGAAAATTGATTCTATTACAATTGATGCACATAAGATGCTTCAGGCTCCATATGGAACCGGAGTTTATTTATGTAGAAAAGGTTTAATACAGAATGTTTTAACTAAAGAAGCTGCCTATGTAGAAGGTATGGATCTTACTCTTTGTGGAAGTAGATCAGGTTCAAATGCGATTGCAGTTTGGATGATATTATTTACTTATGGTCCTTATGGATACTACGAAAAAGTTAGTATATTACAAATGCGAACAAACTGGTTGTGCAAACAATTAGATGAGCTAGATATTAAATATTTCCGTGAAGAAAAAATGAATATCGTTACCATTCATGCAGAATATATCCCAAAAGACATTGCAGAAAAATACCATTTAGTGCCTGAAAGTCATGATGGAAATAATAAATGGTTTAAAATTGTAATGATGGATCATGTTGAAATTGATAATTTAATGGAATTAATTACTGCCTTAAAAGAATTAAGATAGAATATTTTCTTTTTAATAGAATCACTACTGCTTGAATTGTTGCCAAATTTAAACAGTGGTTTTTTTTTGATACATTTGTAAAACAAAACAATAGTTTTACTTGATATCGTTATCTATGAAAGAGTACAGGCATCTATTTTCACTACTTATTATGTTTACAATACTTTTTAGTTGTAATAAATTTACCAATACAAAAATGAAAGAAAATCATAAGCATACTAATAATCTTATTCATGAAACAAGTCCGTATTTATTACAACATGCTCATAATCCTGTTAATTGGTATGCATGGAATGATGAAACTTTAGAACTTGCAAAAAAGGAAAACAAATTATTATTGATTTCTATTGGTTATGCTGCATGTCATTGGTGTCATGTAATGGAGCATGAAAGTTTTGAAGATAGTACAGTTGCAGCAATAATGAACGAACATTTCATCAATATAAAAGTTGATAGAGAAGAGCGCCCTGATGTTGACCAAATTTACATGAATGCTGTGCAATTACTTACTGGAAGTGGAGGATGGCCACTTAATTGTATTGCCTTACCTGATGGAAGGCCAGTTTGGGGTGGTACATATTTCCCTAAGACAAAATGGACCAATTCACTAAAACAAATTGCTGATTTGTATAAAAAGGATCCAAGAAAAATGGAAGAGTATGCAAATAACCTTACTAAAGGAATTCAGCAATCTGGCTTGATAAAACTAAATGAAGAAAAAGCAATTTTCACTAAAGATGAGTTAGACATTTCTATAAGAAAATGGGAGCAAAGTATGGATTTTGATAAAGGTGGGAGAATTGGTGCTCCAAAATTTCCAATGCCTGGAAATATTAATTTTTTATTGCGATACGCAAAACAAAGTAATAACAACAACCTTTTAAACTATGTAAATAATACACTTTATAATATGGCAAAAGGTGGGATTTATGATCAGATTGGTGGCGGTTTTGCTAGATATTCGGTAGATAGCCGCTGGCATATTCCACATTTTGAAAAGATGTTATATGATAATGCCCAATTAGTAAGTTTGTATTCAAATGCATATAAAGCTACAAAAGACCCTCTTTATAAAGAAATTGTTTTTGAAACTATACAGTTTGTAGAAAGAGAATTATATAATAAGGAAGGATTTTTTTATTCTTCGCTTGATGCAGATAGTAAAACACCTGAAGGAGAATTAGAAGAAGGTGCATATTATGTATGGACAAAAAATGAATTAGAAAGAATTCTAGGAGCAGATTTCACACTTTTTTCTGATTATTATAATGTGAATTCAGAAGGTAAATTTGAAAATAATACATACCATTTTTTCATATCTGAAGTAAAAGAAAATTTCGCAAAAAAAAATAATCTTTCATTGAATGAACTTAAAAATAAAATCACCCAATGGAAGAAAATTCTTCTTACTGAAAGAGAAAATAGATCTCACCCGCGATTAGATGATAAAACACTTACAGCATGGAATGCACTTATGCTTAAAGCTTATGTAGATGCATATTCGGCTTTTAGCGAAGAACATTTTTTAAAAATCGCCTTAAAAAACGCTCATTTTATTGTTAATAAGCTAACAAAGAATGACGGTAGTTTGTATAGAAATTATAAAAATGAAAAAAAATCACTTGACGCATATTTAATTGATTATGCTACAGTTATCGATGCTTTTATTAATCTATACGAAGTTACTTTTGATGAAAATTGGCTTTTAACCGCTAAACAATTAACGGATTATTGTTATGATCATTTTTATGATGACACCAGTAAGATGTTTTATTTCACTTCAAATATAAGGACGAACCTTATCACTAGGAAAATTGAAATTGATGATAATGTAATTCCTTCTTCAAATTCTATTATGGCTAATAATCTGTTTATGTTAGGTCATTATTATTCTAATAAAAAATATGCTTCAACTGCAAAAATCATGCTGAATAATGTAAAAGAAAATACCTTAAATTACGCAACAGGCGCATCAAATTGGCTAAACCTTTACAGTAATTATTTAGGTAATTTTTATGAGGTTGCAATTTCAGGGGAAGATGCACTAGAAAAATTAAATGAATTCAATCAATATTATTTTCCAAATAAGCTACTTGTTGGAAGTGTCAAAGAAAGTGACCTGCCTCTTTTAGAAAATAAATACAGTAAAAATACAACTACAATTTACATTTGTGTTGACGGTGCTTGTAAATTTCCTGTAAATCAAGTTGATAAAGCAATTAAACAAGTTGAAATTGCTTATTAAATTTTTACCGGAATTAAGTTTATTTTTGTTTTTCCTGCCAATTCCACGCAGAGAGCAAAGCATCTTCGAGAGTCAATGTTGATTTCCAGCCAAGTTCATTATTAGCAAGAGAAGTGTCGGCGTAAGCTGAAGTAATATCTCCTTCTCTACGTCCAACAATTTTATAGTTTAATTTTCTATCGCTTACTTTTTCAAATGCTGTTATAACTTCAAGTACAGAGCTACCTTTTCCTGTTCCCACATTAAAAAATTCCATTTTCTTTTTGTTATTCCCTGCAATTAATCTTTTTAAAGCAGCAATATGTGCTTTTGCCAAATCCACTACATGAATATAATCGCGAACTGCTGTACCATCCGGTGTAGGATAATCATCTCCAAAAACAGATAATTCTTCTCTAATTCCGGCAGCAGTTTGAGTAACGAAAGGAATTAAATTTTGTGGAACTCCCAGTGGTAGTTCCCCAATTATCACACTTTCGTGAGCTCCAATCGGATTAAAATAACGCAAAGCTATTGCTTGTAAATTGCTAACTTTTGTTGTATCCTTGATAATTTCTTCTCCAATTTGTTTTGTATTTCCGTAAGGAGATTCTGCGGGTTTTATAGGTGCATTTTCTGTGATAGGCAACTCATCGGCTTGACCATAAACTGTACAAGAGGAACTAAAAATAAAATTATTAGTATTATTCTTTTCCATTTCCTGTAAAAGGTAAACTAAAGTAGAAATATTATTTTCGTAGTACTTTAATGGTTGCTCAACACTTTCACCAACAGCTTTTGATGCTGCGAAGTGAATTACTCCTTCAATTTTCCGGTTATTAAAAAAATCTTGAATTTTCTTTTTATCCTTAAGATCGAGTTTTACAAACTCTGGTTTTATTCCTGTTATGGTAGCAATACTCTCTAAAACTTCAATTTTTGAATTGGAAAGATTATCGATTATAACTACTTTAAACCCCTCATTTTGCAATTCAACTACAGTGTGAGAGCCAATAAAACCTAGTCCTCCGGTTACTAGGATATCTCCTTTTTCATTATTCATAAATAGATTTTTTAGATGATAATTTTCATTCTAACAAATATATAAAATATAGAGTTAAATAGATTTTTATCTGGATATAATTTATTTTATAATTTTCTTTTAAAATAGTTTTAAATAGTAATAAATCTTAGGGTGAAAATATAGATTTACCGTGTATTTAAAGGATAAGATAGTCGTTTTTATGATAATAATTTAGTCTTAATTATTATTGACTACAGAGAGTATAAATGAAAATTTTACATTAATAAGTTTGTTTTTAATAAAGCTTTTATATATTTGCAATAATATTGGTCTTTTTTCGTTAAGAAGAACCAAACCTTAAATAAGTATGACTAGAAAATATTTTAATATAGTTATATTTTTCATCTTCTTGTTGACGGTGGAAAATGTATTTGCGCCACCACCACCACCACCAGTTACACCTATTGATGGAGGGATTTATTTATTATTGGCATTGGGTGCAGTTTTTGGGGTAAAAAAAATATGGAAAAAAGATAAATAAAAGCTTATATTTGCTGTAATCTAGCAACATACTTACCTATAACATCAAATTCTAAATTTACATAATCATTTACATTAATATCATGAAAATTTGTATGCTCATGTGTAAATGGTATAATAGCTACACTAAATTGATTGTCTTTTGAGTTAACTACGGTTAAACTAACACCATTTACTGTTATTGACCCTTTCTCAATTGTAATATTATCATGCCTTGGATCATATTTAAAAGTGTAAAACCAGCTACCTTCTTCTTCTTTTACATCTATGCATTTACCTACTTGATCAACATGCCCTTGAACAATATGTCCGTCTAGCCGATCATTTAATTTCATAGCTCTTTCTAAATTTAATTTATCATTTACTTTAAGATGTTTGAAACTAGATTTATCAAGTGTTTCTTTTATTGCAGTTACTGTATGTGTGCCTTTCCCTAGTGCGACAACAGTTAAACAAACTCCGTCATGAGCTAAACTTTGATCAATTTTTAATTGAGATGAGATATCACTTTTTACTGTAATATGTACATTCTCCTTATCTTTATTAAGATTTGTAACTATCCCAAATTTTTCTATTATTCCTGTAAACATTTTTGTTATTTTAATTG
>DAOUQH010000059.1 GCA_030625645.1 Flavobacteriia bacterium
TTTACTCGCTTTAAATTATTTGTGAAATTATCTTGAATATAACTTGCAACCATCAAACTCTCATCCAAATAATCTTCCATCATCATGGTCATACCAATAACCGCCTCAGGAGAATTTGGATCAAATCCTTCATATTTTTCTTGATAATTATCTTCTAAAAATATTACAGAATTCTCGTGTTTTGCAACTTCAAAATTTTGCTTATTAGCATGTAAACCTAAAACATAGGTTTCCGTTCCATAAGCTTGGGTATTATGAGCATTGCAATGTACCGACACAAATAAATTTGCATTGGCATCATTGGCTATTTTGCCTCGTTGCTTCAATTCTACAAAAACATCTTTTTCTCTAGTGTAAACTACTTTTACACCTTTATCTTTTTGCTTTAAATATTTACCTGTCAAAAGCACAATTTTTAAAGCAATTTCTTTTTCAGTATAATTTTTTGCAGGTCTGCCTGGATCTTTACCTCCATGTCCTGCATCCAAAACAACCGTAAAATTATCTTGTGCATATAACTCATTATTTACTGTCGCTAAAACAAAAAATATAAGAATTAAATATAGATTAATCTTTATTCTATTGGGTACTTTATTCAATTTCATCGAATTTTAAAGGTATAATTTTAACTAATATTTATTTAAAACTACAAAAAAAATATATGTAAGTTTGTAAATTAGAAAACTAACATTTTTTTTACAAAAATAGCATTTAAAATATTGCATACAAATATAAGATACATAGTTCAATTTGTTATCATATTTTTTTTCGGAATTTCATTGAGTTATAGCCAAATAAAACTCACTAAAAATAAGGATTCTGACATAAAAGATACAGATAATATTACCATGACTGCTCCTGATACTACTAAAATTGACAGCACAAAGATTAATAAAGAATTTTTAAAAGATAATATCCGTAAAAAAGCCCTCGATTATATTTCTAATGATTTTACTACAGAAACGGTAACTTTATATAATGAAGCCGAATTGTATTTTGAAGACATTGAGCTAAAAGCAGGTATAATAACTATTAATTATAGATCTAATTTGGCTTTTGCAAAAGGAATTATTGATAGTTTAGGAAATTATACACAAAAACCAGAATTCAAGCAGGGATCACAAGTAACTATTCAAGATTCTTTAATTTATAATTTTAAAAATGAAAAAGCTTTAATTTATAATTCAAGAACCGAGCAACAAGGAGTTATCATCACCGGAAATCTAACCAAACGAGAAAATGACAGCACATTTTATGTAGATAAGGCAAGGTTTACCTCCTCTCAAAAAGAAAAACCTGATTATTATATTCAAACATCAAATATTAAAGTAATTCCAAATAGTAAAATTGTTGGAGGATTGAGTAATCTGGTAATTGCAGATGTTCCAACTCCTTTATTTTTACCTTTTTTCTATGCACCAATTACTAAAGGTAGAGCATCTGGGTTTTTAATTCCAACTTGGGGATCAAATAAAAATCAAGGGTATTTTTTACAAAATGGAGGTTATTATTTTTCGATAAATGATTATTTTGATCTCGCTTTACTTGGTGATATTTATACTAATGGAAGTTGGGGCGTAAGGGCAGAATCAAATTATGGCCTTCGCTATAAATTTACCGGAAGCTTTAGTTTTAGATATGAAAATTTAATTAATAGCCAACTCGGATTACCGGATTATAGTAAATCAACTAACTACTTTATTAGATGGTCTCATAGCCAATCTGCACAATCCAATCCAAACTCACGGTTTTCAGCTTCGGTCAATTTTGGTAGTAGTAATTTCTTCCGCCAATCATATAATGAATCCAGTTCACCCGATTATTTAGTTAATACTTTTAGCTCATCTGTTAACTACTACAAAAAATTTGTTGGTACACCATTTAATTTGAATGCCTCTGTAACGCATACACAAAATACAAATACAGATAAAGTTGAAATGAATTTACCTTCTTTACAGGTAAATATGGATAGGATTTATCCTTTTGCTCCAAAATCAGGAGCTAAGAAAAATGCCCTTCAAAATATAGGACTTACTTATAATATGAGTGCTCAAAATAGAGTATCAACAACTGGAGAAGATCTTTTTTCAGGTGATATGTTTCAAAATGCACAATCTGGTATTCAGCAAAATGCTGCTTTAGGAACCAATATGAAGGCCCTTAAATATTTGACAATTTCACCAAATTTGAGTTATAGAGAAGTATGGTATTTTAAAACAATTGATAAATATTGGGATGATACAATTGAGGATGTTGTAACAGATACTATTAATGGTTTTGAGGCTTTTAGAGAGTATAATGCAAATGTTTCTGCATCAACTACCGTTTACGGGATGTTTAAATTTAAAAAAGGAAGATTACAGGCAATCAGGCACACTATGCGACCATCAGTAGCTTATATCTACCGCCCTGATTTTAGTAATTATTATGATGAATATCAAGCTACTTTAGACCCAAGAGATATTCGTGATTATAATAAATTTCAAAATGGAATTTACGGAGGACCTTCAAGAGGAGAATCAAATAGTATTGGTTTATCTTTAAATAATTCACTTGAAGCGAAACTAATGGCCAAAGATGCTATAGAAGATGAAACTAAAGCTGAAAAAATAATGTTATTAAATAATCTAAATTTTTCTACGAGCTATAATATGGTTGCTGATTCTTTAAATTGGAGTCCGGTTAGAATGACAGCAGGTACACAACTATTAAATAATAAGTTAAATATAAATATAAATGCATCGATGGATCCTTATGCAATTAATGCAAATGGCTCTAGAATTGATCGCTTTAATATAAATAACGGTGGTAGTTTATTTAGATTAACCAATGCTGGTTTAAGTGCCAATTATTCCATTTCGAGTAAAGAAATTGGGAGAAATAAACAAAAAACAGATGCTGATAAGAATAAAGAGAAAGCTCAAAATTCTCAATCAAACGATATGTTTGGTAAAAAGATAAATAATAGAGAACAAAGTAATAATAAAGATAAAGTGAAAGTTGCCAAACTCTATAATGCTGTAATGCCTTGGAATTTTTCATTTAGATACTCCCTTAATTATAGCAATATGATGGGGCAAGATCAAATTTCCTCAAATTCGTTGCAGGTTTCGGGTGATATTGAGTTCTCTCCAAAATGGCACGTTGGAATTTCTTCGGGTTATGATTTTGAAAATAAAGGTATTACTTATACTCAACTTCGTTTTGAAAGAGATTTAGATAGTTGGCATTTTAGTTTTAACTGGGTTCCTTTTGGGGATAGAGCAACTTATTATTTCTTTATCGGAGTAAAATCGGGTATTTTTAGTGATCTTAAATACGATAAAAGAAAAATACCAGATAAAAGATTATTCTAATAAAACCTTTCAAATATGAAAAAAATTATCGAAACAAGAAATGCTCCTGCACCAATTGGACCATACAGTCAGGCAATTTTTATTAATAATACACTTTTCACTTCTGGTCAAATTGCAATTAATCCAGATAGTGGTATTTTAATAACTGAATCAATTTCTGAAGAAACTACACAGGTAATGTCCAATTTAAAAGCTGTTTTACAAGAAGCTGGAATGAACTTTAAAAATGTGGTAAAATCTACTATTTTTGTAACTGACCTAAATAATTTTAATGAAATAAATTTTATTTATGGTTCCTATTTTGATGAAGAATCAGCTCCGGCAAGAGAAACCGTCCAGGTAGCAGCTCTTCCAAAAAATGTAAATGTAGAGATTTCTGTAATAGCCATTAAATTGTAAAAATAGAATTATAAAAAAAATATAAACTCAAAACAATAATAAGTACTAATATCTTATTTTTGTTAAAAATTTAATTTGACATGGAAAAATTAGTAGATAGATTTATTAAGTATATTAAAATTGATACCCAATCCGATCCTGAAAATGCAGAATTCCCAAGCACAGAAAAACAATGGAATTTAGCAAAAATCTTAGTTGAAGATCTAAAAGAAATTGGAATGCAGGATGTTAGTATCGATGAAAATGCATACATAATGGCAACTTTACCAAGCAATGTAAATCACAAAGTGCCAATCATTGGTTTTATTGCCCATATTGATACAAGCCCTGATTTTACAGCTGAAAATGTAAAACCACAGTTTATTAAAAATTACGACGGAAAAGATATAGTCTTAAACGAAAAAGAAAATCTTATTCTTTCGCCAGATTATTTTGATGATCTCTTAATGTATAAAGGGCAAACATTGATTACAACCGATGGTACTACCCTACTTGGCGCAGATGATAAAGCAGGAGTTGCTGAAATTATTACCGCAATGGATTACCTTATCAAACATCCTGAAATTAAACACGGTGAAATAAAAGTTGGTTTTACACCTGATGAAGAAGTTGGAAAAGGTGCTCATAAATTTGATGTAGAGAAATTTAATGCAGAATGGGCTTATACCATGGATGGTAGTCAGGTAGGCGAATTAGAATACGAAAATTTTAATGCGGCTGGAGCCAAAGTTAGCATTGAAGGTAAAATTGTTCACCCAGGTTATGCAAAAGGTAAAATGATTAATTCTATGTTAATTGCAGCTAATTTCATACAAGCTCTACCTAAAGATGAAACACCTGAAACAACTGAAGGTTATGAAGGTTTCTTCCATTTACATGGGATGAATGGTGCTGTCGAAAAAACAGTACTAGAGTATATTATTCGCGATCATGACATGGAACTATTCCAAAACAGAAAAAAGCAATTCCAGGAAACTGTAGATAAAATGAACAAAGAATTAGGTTCTGATATTATTAAAGTTGAAATAAATGACCAATATTATAATATGCGTGAAAAAGTAGAGCCTGTAATGCATATTGTTGATATTGCCGAAGAAGCAATGAAACAATTGGATATTAAACCACTAATCAAAGCAATCAGAGGAGGCACAGATGGTTCTCAACTATCATATAAAGGATTACCTTGTCCGAATATTTTTGCCGGTGGTCATAATTTCCATGGTCAATATGAATATGTACCGGTAGAATCTATGGAAAAAGCTACCGACGTGATTATCAAAATTGCTGAGCTTACTGCTAATAAATATGCATAAGATCCAAAAATAAAAATTTCTTGAAGTCAATAATCTTCAAGTAATTCTTTAAATTAAAGATTTGAAATTGATTAATAATCGGTTTTAAATCTTTTTTTTATTCCTCAAATTTTATAAAAATGCATAAACACTAAATATTTTTGCATGAAATTGCATAGTTTTATTTACATTTGAAAAACAAAAAAATATATCTCAATGGAAAATACTACCTTAATCTCATTGGCCGAAAAATACGGATGTCCTTTATATGTTTACGATGCTGAAAAAATAATTTCACAATACGAAAGGTTAAAGAATGCCTTTAGCGGAGTTAAAAGTTTAAAGATAAACTTTGCTACTAAAGCTCTTTCAAATATCAGTATCTTAAAATTGATGAAATCTTTAGGTACAAACTTAGATTGTGTTTCTATCCAGGAAGTACAATTAGGGCTAAAAGCTGGTTTTGCACCCAAGGAAATATCCTACACTCCAAGCGGTGTTTCCTTTGAAGAATTAGAAAAAGCTGCAAATTTAGGAGTTAAGATAAATATTGACAATTTACCAATGTTAGAAGCATTTGGAACAAAATTTCCTGAAATTCCAGTTTGCGTGCGTATTAATCCAAATATCACCGCCGGAGGTAATCAAAAAATTTCTATCGGACATAAAAAAGCAAAATTTGGAATTCCTACCAACCAAATTTCATTAGTAAAAGATATTGAAAAAAATACAGGAATGAGAATTAATGGTGTGCATATGCATACAGGTTCTGACATACTAGAAGTTGCTGTATTTTTAGAAGCAGCTGAAGTATTATTTAGTGCTGCAAAACAATTTAAAAATTTAGATTTTATCGATTTTGGCGGCGGATTTAAAGTTGCTTATAAAAAAAATGATTCTGCTACAAATGTTGAAGAATTTGGTAGCATTATTACCAAAAGGTTTAACAATTTCTGTAAAGATTATGGAAAAGATCTTAGTATCATATTTGAGCCAGGGAAATTTCTAGTAAGTGAATCGGGGAATTTTTTAGCAAAAGTAAATGTAATTAAAGAAACTGAATTTGTAACTTTTGCAGGAATAGATGCTGGATTTAATCATTTAATTAGACCTATGTATTATGGTGCATATCATCATATTACTAATATTTCAAACCCTAATGCTAAAGAAAAAAAATATAATGTTGTAGGTTATATTTGTGAAACAGACACCTTTGGTGAAGATAGGATGATTAACGATATAAAAGCAGGTGATATTTTATCTTTTCAAAATGCAGGAGCTTATGCCTTTACAATGGCTTCAAATTATAATTCTCGCTTTCGTCCGGCTGAAGTTATGGTTTATAAAGGTAAAGATTATTTAATTCGCGAAAGAGAAACCATGGAAGATATTTTAAATAAACAAATTGAGGTCGATCTCTAGTTTTGACAATACAAACAAAAAAGGCACCGATTAAAATCGATGCCTTTTTTGTTATTTATTGTAGTCTTTATTCAAAATCGGTTTCTAGTTTAATATAGTCTAAAAACTCTCGTTTTAAACTATTATCTTTACTAAATTTACCTCCATATTCAGCGGTAACTGTACTACTGGCAACATCTCTAATTCCTCTAGAATTTACACAAAGGTGTTTTGCATCAATTACACATGCTACATCATCTGTATCTAAAGCTTCTTGTAATGCCTGTACAATTTGCATGGTCAATCTTTCTTGTACCTGCGGACGTTTAGAAAAATAATCAACAATTCTATTCATTTTTGACAAACCAATTACCTTACCATTAGATATATAAGCAACATGTGCTCTCCCAACAATTGGCAATAAATGATGCTCACAAGTAGAATAAACAGTAATGTTTTTTTCCACTAACATCTCATTATAATTATAATTGTTATCAAAGGTAGAAAGCTTTGGTCTGGTTTCAGGGTGTAAGCCGTTAAAAACTTCCTTTACATACATTTTGGCAACCCTTAAAGGAGTACCACTAAGGCTGTCATCAGTTAGATCCATCCCTAAAGTATGTAAGATCTCAGCTACATTTTTTTGTATTAATTCAATCTTTTCTTCATCCGTAAGATCAAATGCATCCTCACGCAATGGTGTTGTTGCAGAAGTAGAGATATGGTTATCCCCAATTTCTTCAATCATTTCTTTAATTTTTGTGTCATTACTTTCAAACATAATGCAAATATTTTAAGTTGCAAAAATACAACTTTGTTATCAATTAATTGTTATTTATATAGTTAATAGACGTATTAAGTCATCTATATTACACTCGGTTTGTTTACCACTTTCCATACTCTTTAGAGTAAAGATATTTTCATTAACTTCTTTTTCTCCAACTAGTACAACAAAGGGTATTTCCCTCTTATTAGCATAATTCATTTGCTTTTTTAATTTTGTAGCATCTGGAAATAGCTCAGATTTTATACCGTTTTCACGGAGTTTTTTAATTGCTTGTAAACAATAAAAAGCTTCCTCCTCTCCAAAATTAACAAACATAACTTCTGGTTTTGGTAATTCAACCTGTTTAAATAAACCTAATTCTTCAAGCACCAAATAAATCCGGTCTAAACCGAAAGAAATACCAATACCACTTATATTCTTTAAACCAAAAATTCCGGTTAGATCATCATAACGTCCTCCTCCGCCTATCGAACCAAGTTTTACATTTTTGGCTTTTACCTCAAAAATAGCACCAGTATAATAGTTCAATCCCCGTGCCAAAGTAACATCAATTTCTAATTCGGATGTTTGTAATCCTAATTTTTCGATTTTTTGTGCTACAAATTCTAATTCTTCAACGCCTTGCATTCCTTCTTCTGAATTAGCAAGCATCAACTTTAATTTATCAATTTTTTCTTGATTTGTACCAGTAAAATCAAAAAGTGGCTTTACCTTTTCTAAGGCAATTTCCGAAATACCTTTTGCCATCATTTCTTTAGTAACTCCCTCTGCTCCAATCTTATCTAACTTATCTAAAGCTACCGTAAAATCTATCAACTTATCTTTTGCACCAATAATTTCTGCAATACCTGATAAAATTTTACGATTGTTGATTTTTATTACGGTTTCATTTAAACCAAGTTCGGTAAAAACATTATCATATAATTGTACAAATTCTACTTCTTGCCAAAGGCTTTTGCTCCCAACAACATCTGCATCACATTGATAAAATTCTCTAAATCTACCTTTTTGCGGACGGTCAGCACGCCAAACTGGTTGCATTTGATATCGTTTAAACGGAAAAACAATGTCGTTTTGATGTTGAACCACGTACCTTGCAAAAGGAACAGTAAGATCGTAACGAAGTGCTTTTTCTGATATCTTACCAGTAACTTTTAATGAATTTTTACCCTGTAAAAGGTTATCATCAACTTTACTTAAATAATCTCCCGAATTTAAAATCTTGAATATTAATCTATCTCCTTCTTCTCCATATTTTCCCATCAAAGTGCTTGAATTTTCAAAAGAAGGTGTTTCAATTGGTTGAAATGCATAAGTTTCAAAAACCTTTTGAATGGTATTAAAAATATACTTTCTTTTAGCAACTTCTACAGGTGAAAAGTCTCTTGTTCCTTTTGGTATACTTGGCTTCATCGATAAAGTAGGTTAATAATTAACATAATAATTATGCAAATATCCGAAATATAAACACAATAAAGAACAATCTAAATTTGATTTTTAATTTTTCTTTTTGGAATAATCTTTTTATACAATTTGTAGATCATCCAAAAAACAAAAACAACAAATAATATTGCTAAAACAGGTAAAAAAATTGCCATTACAGATAATAAAACAGATGTACCTGATTCAACTGTAGAAATTACAGGGTTAGCTATACCGGCAGTAGTTGCTGTAGATGCTAATCTAGTTGTTGAAGTTGAACTTTTAATTGCAGTTGCAGTTCCTCCTCCTGCAATTATTGCAATAATCCAAGTAAAAAAAGGATCGAAATTACCAACCGTTGAAAGCATAATCGCCGTTCCTGCAATTGCCGCCAAAGGTATAGCGATTGTATCTAAAATATTATCAACCCAAGGAATAAGGTAAGCTCCAATTTCAACAACAGTTGCAATTCCCAAAGTAATCATCGCAATTTCACTACTTATCCATTGCCAATTCTCATTCAATGGAATTATTTGAAAATGTGAAGCTAAACTCAGTACAAAAAATGGAACAAAAATTCTAAACCCTACCGATGCTGCTAAAGCAATTCCTAAAAATATACTTAATATCGTATTAACCTCCATAATTATGTTTTATGCTAAATTAATGATATTTTGTTGTTCAAGAATGTAAAATCTAAGCATTTAACATTTTTTGATTAAAAAATAGTGTAATTTTATCCTTCATTTCTTTTACAGAATTATTTAATGAAAACTTCTATCAAAAATTTCTATAAAGAATAATTATAAATTAAAAATGAAAAAAATAAGCTTCATATTATTATTGTTTTACGGGATAACTTACGGTCAATATGCCGGAATTAATTATTTAGAAATCAATGGAGAAAATACTTCTTTAGAATATTTATTACAAAAATACATACAAATTCCATCAGTAAGTGGAAATGAAAAAGTTGCCGGTGATTTTATCAAATCTGTTTGTGAAGAAAATGGTTTATTTATAGAAACTTTTGGTGATAAAAACCGCAATTTTAATTTTGCTGCTTCTATATTTCCGCTTTCTAGTAACAAACCAAATATTATTCTTTTAAATCATATTGATGTTGTTCCCGAAAGCGAAAATAGTAAAACTGAACCTTTTTCGGGTAAAATCATTAATGGTGAAGTTTATGGAAGAGGTGCTGTTGATAATAAAGGAGCTGCTGTAATGCAATTGGCAAGTATTTTAAATATTTTTAAAAATGCAGCTATTAAAGATAGTAAATATAACATTACTTTTTTAGCCGTTTCTTGTGAAGAAAAACAAGGTAAAGGTGGAGTTGCTTATGTTATCGAAAATCATTTTGATGAACTAAATCCTGTTGTTGTAATTGGAGAAGGACCTACAGAAATTACAAGCTTAATTGGTGGTAAATTTAACAATCCTATTTTTGCTGTTTCTGTAGCGCATAAACGATCATTTTGGTTGAATTTAAAAAGAGAAATGTACACTATGGGGCATGGTAGTGTTACTCCCTTACAATATGCCAATAAAGAAATGGTTGAGGCTTTAGATAAACTAGTTAGTAAAAAGCCTAAAGCAATTTTTAACGATCTTAATACAGATATTCTAAAAACAATTGCAGGACACAAAAAAGGTATAGAAAAATTTTTATTAAGTCATCCTCGTTTTTTTAAACCTATATTAATTCCACAATTAAGAAAACAACCAGAGCTCTTTGCCTTATTTTGCAATACAGTTACTTTAACCAATGTAAATTCAAATAATACTGCATATAATATTATTCCTACTAGCGTTGAAGCATTTATAGATTGTAGATTATTACCAGATAAAGATGAAGGTGAATTTATAGATTATATTCAAAAAACATTAAAGAATGATTCTATTAAGGTATCTATAATCGAAAATATGCCTAAAACAAGTCCTTCACCAACTAATAACATTTATTATCAAAATCTAAGCAAAGCTATTCAACTCAATTATCCTGGTAGCGAGGTAACAACTGTAATGATGCCAAATGTTAATGATCTTGGTGCTTTTAGAGCTAAAGGAGTTCTTGCTTTTGCTACAATTCCGGTTTACTTAAAAAAAGAACATATTGAAGGAATACATAATCGCGATGAGCATATCCCAATAGAGGCTCTTTATAATGGAGCTCAAGTATACTTTGACTATTTACATTTTATGTTAGAGAAATAAAACTAGTTTTTAGTTTTTGTTTACAGACATTTATTTGATATTTTTTTATATCTCCTCAAGATTTCAATTAATGTTCTTCCAAATTATAGAATTAATATTCTGCTCTTTTATTACAAATACTAATTCTATATTTTGTTAGAATAAAATTTTACAATATATTTACTTTTTATAACAAATTGTTAAAAATACAACAATGAAGACAGTTCAGGAAGCAGTTGAAGGAATAATAAAACAAACACCTTTTATTGAAGAAGCTTTACATGACAAGTTAATTAATGTGTCTTCTTTGGCTAGAGAAATTCAACCTAATATTGAAAAAATACTTGGGAAAAAAGTAAAAACCGGCGCTATTATGATGGCAATTAATAGAATGTCTCCAGTAAATGTTTTAAGAATTAGAAAGAATATTAAAGGGTTTTCATTTAGTTTAAAAGATTTTATTGTTAGATCTGATTTATTGGATTATACTTTTAAAAACTCCAGTAATCTACAAAGAAAAGTAGCTCAACTATATGGAAATATTGATGATAATGGCGAGTCATTTTTTACTGTTTCGCAAGGTGTATTTGAAACTAATATTGTTTTAAGTGCTGATCTTAAAAAGTTGGTAGAAAAATATTTAGATAATGAAGAAATAATTAATAGCATTAGCGAATTAGCTTCGGTAACTATTAGACTGCCAAAAACAAATTTGAATCAATCAGGTATTTATTATTTTATATTAAAGCAATTTGCTTGGGCAAATATTCCTGTTCAGGAAATTATTTCAACTACACATGAAATTACTTTGGTAGTAAAAGAATCCGATATTAATAAATCATTTTCCATTCTAACCAATTTTAAAAATTCCTGACTCGGTAAACTTCTAACTGAATTTAGTTAAAATAGAAAAAACAACCTTTTATTTCAGAAAACACCTACAATGATTACTTCAGAACAACTTAACGATATACAAGAAAGAATAATAAAGCTCAAAACTTATTTAGAAATTGATAAAAAAAATATTGAAATTTCTAATGAAGAAGAAAAAGCGTCAGCACCTGAGTTTTGGAATAATCCAAGAGAAGCTGAAATATTAATGAAGTCATTACGTGGAAAGAAAAAATGGATAGAAGATTACAGTGTTTTAAGATCAGAAGGAGAAGATCTTGCAGTATTGTACGATTTTTTTAAAGAAGATGAAGCTAGTGAAGAAGATGTTGAAAATCAGCATAAAAGAACCATTGATTTACTAGAATATTTAGAGTTTAAAAATATGCTTTCTAATGAAGGTGATAATTTCAGTGCCGTATTACAAATAACTGCTGGCGCTGGAGGTACCGAAAGTTGTGATTGGGCAGAAATGCTTTTACGTATGTATTTAATGTGGAGCGAAAAACAAGGATTTAAAGTAAGAGAACTCAATTATCAAGAAGGTGATGTTGCCGGAATAAAAACAGCAACTATTGAAATTGATGGCGAATATGCTTTTGGATACCTAAAAGGTGAAAATGGTGTTCATCGTTTGGTAAGAAT
>DAOUQH010000096.1 GCA_030625645.1 Flavobacteriia bacterium
CCAAATTCTCAATGAGTTCAGATATATCAGGTTTGTGCATGTAATATCCCCTAAAAATAAGACAATGCTAAAGTAGACTTTTTTCTATTAATTTATTATTTTGATGATGATTTTGTGATGTTGACTTGTTGAAAAACGACTGAAAAGATAAATATCATAGTAAATTGGAGTACTTATTCAAAAGAAAATGGTTAATCGAATTTAATATTGACACTTCTAAAATGAGTTTATTCTCATATTATGCAGGAAATTTGGAAAAGTTTAAATACGAACGTGTAAACAACATTTTAAAATTTCAAAATTCTCAATTTTCAACTGAAGTAATTAAAATATTAGACTCTATAATCATTTTAAAAAATACTCATCAAATTGACACATTAAAAATATTAAATAAGAAAATAATTATTTACAATAAAAATGATTCATTATTTTCTGACTTTTATGATAAATTTGAAAAAAGAGCATATATACAAGTTTTAGAACACGGACATATGACGAAAGAGGAATATGATGATCATATTAAAAATAAAATTCAGAATTAGAAAAAACTGGTTATTACAACGGCTAAGTTTAATTATGGTTTTGAGCTTTACTAAAGTCGGCAAAATTATATATGTTCAATATGATCCGAATTATAAAAACAGATTATATTTTAGGGAAATTTCAAAGTTATAATAGAAATTTGTTTGAATAAGCAAATATGATTTTATTATTTAATATATTTGTTATGTATAACTAAACTTTATTAATATGAGCTATAAGAATTATAATATAGAAGGAAAACTTAATGATCGTTTTGAGGATTATTATGAAAACGGTAAATTATTTCAAAAAGGCACTTATAAAAATGGTAAAAAACACGGTGATTTTGTCCAGTTTTATGAAAGTGGGGTGATGAATGTAAAATGTACTTATATAGATGGTGTTATGGATGGACCTTATGAACAATTTAAAGAAAATGGAGAATTAGATCACAAAGGGTCATTCAAGAATGGAAAAATAGTGTAATTCAATAGAAAAAAAATACCTTATAGAAAAAGCCACTTTGAATTTTCAAAGTGGCTTTAATTTTTTAATGATAGTTGCTAAAAATCCATTGTGGATTATTGCTTTACATCATGCCTGGCATTCCACCACCCATTGGAGGCATTGCAGGAGCATTTTCCTCAGGAATATCAACCAAAGCACATTCGGTTGTTAAAATCATACCAGCAACTGAAGCAGCATTTTCAATAGCTACACGAGTTACTTTTTTAGGATCGATAATTCCGGCTTTTAACATTTTCACATATTCTCCAGTTTTGGCATTAAATCCAAAATCTTTTTTACCTTCTAATACTTTATTAACTATAACAGATCCTTCATGACCAGCATTTTCAACAATTATACGTAATGGTTCTTCTATAGCTCTTGCTATAATTTTAACACCTGTAGCTTCATCCGGATTCTCTGTTTTAAGATTATCTAAGATAGATTTTGTTCTAACTAAAGCGACACCTCCTCCAGCAACGATTCCTTCTTCAACTGCAGCACGAGTAGCGTGTAGAGCATCTTCAACTCTATCTTTTTTCTCTTTCATTTCAATTTCACTGGCGGCACCAACATATAAAACTGCAACACCTCCAGCTAATTTAGCCAAACGCTCTTGTAGTTTTTCTTTGTCATAATCAGAAGTCGTAGTTTCGATTTGAGCTTTGATTTGGTGCACTCTTGCTTCAATATTTTTATGATCTCCAGAGCCATTAACAACAGTTGTATTGTCTTTGTCAATGGTAATTCTCTCAGTAGTTCCTAACATATCAATAGTTGCATTTTCTAAAGTAAATCCTCTTTCTTCAGAAATTACAGTACCACCTGTAAGAACCGCAACATCTTCTAACATTTCTTTTCGTCTATCTCCAAAACCAGGTGCTTTTACAGCAGCAATTTTTAAAGAACCTCTTAATTTATTGACTACCAATGTTGCCAATGCTTCACCATCAACATCTTCAGCTATAATTACCAATGGTTTTCCACTTTGTGCTACAGGTTCTAGAATAGGTAATAAATCCTTCATGGAAGAGATTTTTTTATCGTATAATAAAATATAAGGTGACTCAAGATCAGCAATCATTTTTTCAGAATCAGTAATGAAATATGGAGATAAATAACCTCTGTCAAATTGCATTCCTTCTACGATATCAACATAAGTGTCAGTACCTTTTGCCTCTTCTACAGTAATTACACCTTCTTTTCCAACTTTGTTAAAGGCCTTAGCAATTAAATCACCTACTGAAGTGTCATTATTTGCAGAAATAGATGCAATTTGTTTGATTTTTTCTAGTTTATCACCAACCACTTCCGATTGTTTTTCAAGATCTGCGACAATAGTAGAAACTGCTTTATCAATACCTTTTTTAAGATCGAGTGGATTTGCACCTGCAGCAACGTTTTTCAAACCTTCTTTTACAATTGCTTGAGCTAAAACTGTTGCGGTAGTTGTTCCATCACCAGCTTGGTCAGAAGTTTTTGAAGCTACTTCTTTTACCATTTGAGCTCCCATATTTTCAAGAGCATCTTCTAATTCTATTTCTTTCGCTACAGAAACACCATCTTTAGTGATTTGTGGTCCGCCAAAAGCTTTTCCAATTACTACGTTTCTACCTTTTGGTCCTAATGTTACTTTAACAGCATTTGCTAAAGCATCTACTCCGCGTTTTAGACCGTCGCGTGATTCTATATCAAAAATTATATTTTTTGCCATAATATTATGTGTTTATGATTAATTAAAATTAATTGATTTTTATATGATTGCTAAGATTTCGTCTTCTCTCATAATTAGATAATCATTGTCATCTAATTTTAATTCGGTACCAGAAAATTTTCCGTAAAGAACTGTGTCATTAACTTTTACGGTTAAAGGTTGGTCTGGGTTTCCTTTTCCTACCGCAACAACTTTACCTTGTTGTGGTTTTTCTTTTGCAGAATCTGGGATATATAAACCAGAAGCTGTTTTTGTTTCGGCTGCAAGAGGTTTAATAACAACTCTATCTGCTAGGGGTGTAATATTTAATTTACTCATTATTAAATGATTTTAAAGTTCGTATTTATTAGGGTTTTAATATACCAAATATTTTGCCAATTTTAAATTTCTGACAAATATCAAAAAAAAATGCCAACGTGTCATTACGTTGGCATTTTCAAAAAAATATTTTTTTAATATTTTACTACTGAGTACTATCTGAAGGTGATGAAGTATCAAAAGTTGCAGGTGCTTCTAAAGGCACTTCTCTTTCATTAACTATATTTATAGTCTCAGACTCAGTATCAATTGAGTTTGATCTCGGAATTGCAAAGTTTGATAACAAGATTAAAACAAATAAAATTGAAGCTAATGTCCATGTTGCTTTATCTAAAAAATCAGTTGTATTTTGAACTCCTCCCATGTTTTGCGCTCCGCCTCCAAAAGATGAAGATAATCCTCCTCCTTTTGGGTTCTGTACCATAATGACTAATATAAGCAATACCGCTACTATAAAAATCAATATCATGAATAATGTATACGACATAATTATAATTTATTTTTGTTGAATTTTCTTAACTTCCTGAATTTGGTTTGCAAAGAAACTACTTTTTTCTGGATATTTCAAACTTAATATATTAAAAGCTGTTATTGCTTTGTTATATTTTTTTTGTTCTAAATAAACGTGCGCTAATGTTTCGGTCATTAAGTTGTTATTTTCAGTAACACTCTGGCTTGCAAAGTTTAAATTTTCAAAATCTTCGGTAGGCTTTATCTTTGGTTTATTTGCAATAAATTTTTCGATTAAATCAAAGTTACTTTCTGATTTATTATTTTTTACAATATTCTCTTCTTTAATCTCTCTTTCAATTGGTTTAATACTAGTAAGTTTAAGCCACTCGTTAAACGAAAAAGAATCATTAGTATTAAACTTTATTGGTTTGTTTATAAGAGTGTCATAATTTTCAACTTTATTCTGATTATTTGTGTTGCTTTCAATTTCTTTAGTTGAGTCTATTTCAGTATCGATTATGTCAACTTCATTTGAATGATCTACATTTTGCTCTTTTTTTGGAATAAAATTTTCAAAATCAATTTTTTTAGATGTAATAAAATTAAATAAAACACTTCTGTCAGTTGTGTAAGCAGCTGTCTTTTTTAAAAAAACATTATATCTATAATTATTTTGTTTTTTAAGCTCATGAAGGTATAATGCTTGAACAGCTTGAAAAAATGGAAATTCATTTGTAATATTTTCTAATTCATCAAATTGTTTTTTTTCAATTTGGTGAGGATGTTGTAATATTTTAGAAAATTCAATTAAATTCATTATCGTTTAAATTACCATTTTGCAACTGAGGCATTAAAAATATCTTGGGTTATTCGTTCAAAGATTTCGTCATACGCATTTTCTAAAACACTACCAGTTAACTGTTGGTTGGCATCAAAATCACTATAAAAAGAAAAAGTTTTTTCAAAATCATCTTCCTCAATAAGTCGGTTGTAAAACCGTACTCTAACCGCCACAGTAAGACGATTTTGTGCAGCAGTTTGATCTGCAGTTGCAGCAATTGGGATGACTCTATATTGGGTAACTTCTCCTTCAAAATGAAGATCTCCTCCATCATTTGTAAGTGCAAGATTGGTTTGTCTTAAAAATCGATCTTGTAAAGCAACTGTAAAACGCTGACTTAATGAAGGTTCAACTAATTGAGCCTCATTTGGAAAATAATCTATTTGAACTGTTTTTGCATCTCCGGTACTTCCTCCAGTAAATGAATAAACCCCACAAGCTTGTGTAATTAGTAAAACAATTATTATAAAAGTATATAGATATTTTTTCATCAGAATAAATAAGTAAACAACAAATTAACAATTAAACATTAATATTTACAAGTCATATTGTTTAATTTTTCTGTAAAGTGTTCTTTCGGAAATCCCTAACTCTTTAGCAGCCAATTTTCTTTTGCCTTTATTTCGGTCAAGAGATGATTTTATCATTTCTTCTTCTTTTTCTTGTAGAGATATTGTTTCTTCAACCGTTTCGGCATCTTCAAAATCATCATTTTTTGAGTTGCCTTGGTAAGATTCAGCACCTTTAGATGGTATAATCTCTAATGTATTTTCATCCTTATTTCTTTCGCTTTCATAGAGTTTATCCATCAATACTTGCGTGTTGTCTGTTGGTGTTTTTGTATCACCATCATTGATTAATTCTTCGGTAAGTTTTTTAAGATCGTTGATGTCATTTCGCATATCAAATAAAACTTTGTATAAAATTTCACGTTCATTAGCAAAATCACTTGATGTATTTTTATCTTCAATAATTGCTGGTAAATTGTGATTAGAATCAGGTAAATAAGCTTTTAGAATTTCATTATTGATACTTCTATTTTGTTCGATTACCGATATTTGTTCAGTGATATTTTTTAATTGTCTGATGTTTCCTTTCCAGGGTTGAGAGATTAGAGTATTTATTGCATTTTCTTCCAATCTAATAGTTGGCATTTTATACTTTAGAGCAAAGTCTGAGGCAAATTTTCTAAATAATAAATGTATATCTTCAGATCGATCTCTAAGTGGGGGTAAATGAATTTCTACTGTACTTAAACGATAATAAAGATCTTCTCTAAACTTTCCTTTTTGGATTGCTATCAGCATTTTTATATTAGTAGCAGCTACAATTCTAACATCGGTTTTTTGAACTTTAGAAGATCCTACTTTTAAAAATTCACCGGTTTCTAAAACACGTAATAATCTAACTTGTGTTGGAAGTGGTAACTCGCCAACTTCATCTAAAAATATGGTTCCGCCATCTGCAACTTCAAAGTATCCACTACGAGTTTGAGTAGCACCAGTAAAAGCACCTTTTTCATGACCAAATAGTTCGCTATCTATTGTTCCTTCCGGAATTGCACCGCAGTTTATAGCAATATATTTACTGTGTTTTCTATGAGATAATTGATGAATAATTTTTGGAATACTTTCCTTTCTAACACCACTTTCTCCAGTTACTAAAACCGAAATATCAGTAGGGGCTACTCTTACTGCTTTTTGCAAAGCAACATTTAAAAGATGATCATTTCCTATGATTCCAAATCTTTGCTTTATGGCTTGTAGTGATTCCAAAGTGTAAAAGTTTAAGGTTAATTTCTATAAGTCGAACCTTAAGAGTTCGAAGTTATTTTTGTTTTATTATCAATATATTTATTATTTTACTGCTTATTCCCAATTAGTGTTGCCGAAGTACAATTTTCAATTTTCACATATACAAAATCGCCAATTTTTTCATTTCCTTTAGGGAAAACAGCTACGGCATTTTGCGAATTTCTCCCCATCCAGTGTGCATCTGATTTTTTTGAGTTTCCTTCAATCAATACCTCCACAGTTTTACCAATAAATTGTTGCATTCTTTGTAAACCATGTTGTTGTTGTAAGTTGATTATTTCGCTCAATCTTCGTTTTTTAGCTTCCATAGGAACATCATCTTCCATTTTTTTTGCAGCAGGTGTTCCAGGTCTTTCTGAATATGCAAACATAAATCCGAAATCATATTTTACATACTCCATCAATGATAAAGTTTCTTTATGATCTTCTTCAGTTTCACCCGAAAATCCAGTAATCATATCGAAAGAAATTGCACATTCAGGAATGATATTACGAATTTTATCAATCAATATGATGTATTCTTCACGAGTATGTTGGCGATTCATTTTTTCAAGTATTCTGGTACTTCCTGATTGTACAGGTAAATGAATATATTTACAAATATTATCGAATTTTGCCATACTATGTAGAACATCAAGACTCATGTCTTGCGGATTAGAAGTGGCAAATCGTATTCTCATTTTTGGTAATGCTTGCGCAGTCATTTCGAGTAAATCTGAAAAACTTATAGCGGTTTCCTTTACGATTTCTGATGCATTTTTAAAATCTTTTTTTAAACCGCCACCATACCATAAATATGAATCTACATTTTGACCAAGTAGTGTAATTTCCTTATATCCATTACTCCAAAGATCTTGTGCTTCTTTAATAATGCTTTGAGGGTTTCTACTTCTTTCTCTTCCTCTGGTAAAAGGAACTACGCAAAAAGTACACATATTGTCGCAACCTCTTGTGATAGAAATAAATGCAGTAACACCATTGGTATTAAGTCTTATAGGTGCAATATCAGCATAGGTCTCCTCTTTAGATAAAATAACATTAACAGCATCTCTTCCTTCTTCAACTTCTTTCACTAAATTTGGTAAATCTCTATAAGCATCGGGCCCAACAACAAGGTCAACCATTTTCTCTTCTTCTAAGAATTTGGTTTTAAGTCTTTCTGCCATACAGCCCAGAACTCCTATTTTCATTTTAGGATTTATTCTTTTTACCCTATTGTATTTTTGTAATCTTTTCCTAACGGTTTGTTCGGCTTTCTCTCTAATTGAACAAGTATTTACCAAAACTAGATCAGCTTCTTCAATTAAATGTGTAGTATTAAAACCTTCATCAGCCAAAATTGAAGCTACTATCTCACTGTCATTTAAATTCATTTGACAGCCATAACTTTCTATAAATAACTTCTTTTTGTTGGTATTATTTGAGTTAATACTCTGATTAAGAGTTAGTTCGCCGTTATATTGATTAGGGTTATTGTGAGGGGGTATATGAGGCGTTTTTACTTTTTTATCTTCCAATTTCGTTGTATTTTCTTTCTTACTCATTATTTAAGTAGGTATAAGTGAGGAGAAACTATTTTTGATTTTTGTTCCCCTCATATCTTAAATTAAATTTTGACAAAAGTAAGAAAATTAAAATGATTTTGACATTTTGTCAGTTATTTAATTGTTAAATGAATTAAAGTAAATGTAAAAAATTCCATTACCAAAAAAAATCACCTCGACATAAAAACCACCCCTACCAAGGTTTTGAAGAAAAGAAAGTCGTTGGGTTACAAAGAACCTATTTAGAGAATAACATTTAATAATTTTAATCATTTTTTATTGAAGTATATAAAAAATAAAATTTTATATTGTATATTTGGGTTACTTATTTAAGGTTTGGTTAGTTAATTTTAAAACCGTGATGTAATAATTTCATTACGGTTTTTTTTATTATATTTGTCTAATAATAAACAAGGATTGGGGGGTTTTTGTTTATTAAAAATATCTTTCATTAAGAATGCCGAATTGATTTGATTTTCTTTTCGGTATTTTTTTAACTACTTCCCTTTAATTTACAAATTTTACGGAAACACATAAAAGTCTGATATACTGCGTATTGTATTAGGTTTTTTTGTTATTTTGTTGTATATTTATTCTGAAATAAAAATGGAAACAGAATGAGAATAAAATACAACAGAACTTCAACAATAAATCAACACGGAGAACGGTT
>DAOUQH010000084.1 GCA_030625645.1 Flavobacteriia bacterium
ATAGTATAAGCAACAAAATATTTTCTTGTACTTTTATTTGCAAATAAAAATGAATTAATCAATTTTGAACTTGTTTTCTTATAATCTTTTGAACTTAATGTATTACTTAAATTGAAGGACTTAGAAGATTCTTTACCAAAAAACGAAGAAGAAATCTTAGTAATTGGATTATTTTTAAGCTCAAATTCTTGACCCTCTATCTCTCGTTTTAACTGTTGCTTTGTCTTTTTGAAATCATCAAAAGACTTTATATTAGAACTGTAATTATCCATAAATTAATAATTTTCTTCATTATCAAATAACTCTTCTTCACCTGCTAATGCTGCAGTAACAATCTTATCCTTAACTTTCGTTTCTAAAGCATCTTTGCTAAAAGACAAATAAATTATGAAAATTAAAGTATAAACGCCTCCTACAATAGCAAAACCTAAAGCATTACTATCAAACATTTGTCCAAGCCAAAATGCAATTGCAAAATTAAACATTAACAAGATAAACATTCCTACAACAAGAAGTAATATTGAAGAAAATAATCCAGCACCAACATTGGCCAATGCTCCAATAAGTTCAAATTTTACAAGTTGAATTCTATTTTCTACATATTTTTTTAATGTATCTACCATAATAAATAATCAAAATTTTAAATTATGCTTCTTGTGTTTTAGCATCCATTTTTTTTGCTTCTTTTTGCAACTCAGCATACTTTGATTTTAATTCACCTTCTAAATCTTCTACTTTAGATGCCACATTTGCATATTGCTTTTTAAGCTTTCCTTTTACATCATAAAATTTATTTTTAAACTCATCCATTGAGTCTTCTTCTAGGTTACTAATCTTATCGACAATATCTTCAAATTTAGACTCTAATTCTCCTCTAAATTCACCTGATCTTTCCGTAATTTTACTTCTTGTTTCTTTTCCTGAAGCTGGAGCTGATAAAATTCCTGCAACTGCACCTGCAACTGCACCAATTACTAATCCTGCAAGAAAATTTGATTCATTTGACATAATAATACTATTTTTTAGGTTTGTAATAAATTTAGTACCAAATTTAGTGATATTTTTTTTATTTAGAAAAAAAAATGACATAAATCAACAATAGATATGAAAATTATTTTGCAATTTTGTAATATAATTTAATAACTAAGTATTATGCCTAAAATATCACAGAAAGGGCAGGCTATGCCTGAATCACCAATAAGAAAATTAGTACCATTTGCAGAGGATGCAAAAAAAAGAGGTATAAATGTTTTTCATTTGAATATCGGTCAACCAGATATTAAAACGCCACAAGTTGCTTTAGACGCTGTAAAAAATAACAATCTTGAAGTTTTGGCTTATGCCCGTAGCGAAGGATCAGAAACTTATCGCGAAAAATTAGCTACTTATTATAAAAGAAATAACATCAATGTTACTGCAAATGATATTATAGTTACAACAGGAGGTTCTGAGGCTTTATCATTTACTTTAGGAAGTATTACAGATGCTGGAGATGAAGTAATAATACCTGAGCCTTTTTATGCAAATTATAATGGTTTTTCAACTGCAAATAACACCAAAGTAATTCCAATTGTATCTACCATTGATGATGGATTTGCTTTACCAAACATCGAAGATTTTGAAAAATTAATAACTTCTAAGACAAAAGCAATTTTAATTTGTAATCCGGGTAATCCAACGGGTTATTTGTACTCTAAAGAAGAAGTAGAAAAACTAAAAGATTTGGTTTTAAAACACGATTTATTTTTAATTGCTGATGAAGTTTATCGCGAATTTGTTTATGATGGAAACACTCATAATTCTGTTATGAGTTTAGATGGCATTGAACAAAATGCAATCATGATAGATTCTGTTTCAAAACGTTATAGTATGTGTGGCGCAAGAATTGGCTGTGTTGTTTCAAAAAATGAAGCGATAATTAAAACTATTTTAAAGTTTGCTCAAGCTCGCCTAAGTTCACCAACTTATGCACTAATGGCTAGCGAAGCTGCATTAGAAACTCCACAAAGTTATTTTGATGAAGTAATAGTTGAGTATGTAGATAGACGAAATATTTTGATTAGTGAATTAAATAAAGTTCCTAATGTGAAAGTTTCAACACCAAAAGGTGCATTTTATTGTATTGCCGAATTACCTGTGGCTGATGCCGATGATTTTGCACAATGGATGCTAGAAAATTTCCATGACAATAATGAAACTATTATGGTAGCTCCGGCAAGCGGATTTTATTCAACTCCGGGTTCTGGTAAAAATCAGATTCGAATTGCTTATGTTTTAAACAAAGAAAGTTTGATTCGCTCGGTAGAATTGCTTAAACTTGCATTAGAGCAATATAAAGCCTAATGTTTCAAGAAAATATTTCATTAAAATCTTATAACACTTTCGGTATAGATATCTATGCCGAAAGTTTTATTTCAGTTATTTCTATTGAACAACTCAAAAAAATTATTGAGAAGAATAAAGATATTTTCATCCTTAGCGGAGGGAGTAATATTTTACTTACCCAAAATATTTCTAATCCTGTAATTCATCTTAACATAAAAGGTAAAGAAATTTTAAAAACTCAACTTCAAGATACAATATTTATCAAAGTTCAAGCTGGTGAAAACTGGCATGAATTTGTGCTTTGGACATTAAAAAATAATTTTGGGGGATTAGAGAATCTTTCACTTATCCCTGGTAATGTTGGCACTTCACCTATGCAAAATATTGGAGCTTATGGTGTTGAAATTAAAGATGTTTTTTATCAACTAGAAGCATTAGAAATTGCTACTGGAAAAATTAAGATCTTTAAAAAAGAAGATTGTAATTTTGGGTATCGTGAATCGGTTTTTAAAAATATTTCTAAGGGAAAATATATTATCACTAACGTGACATTTCAGCTCACCAAAAATCATCATAAACTCAATACCAAATACGGTGCAATTCAAACCAAATTAGAAAATAATAATATTACTAAACCTACTATTAAAGATGTTTCTAATGCTGTTATTGCTATCCGTCAAAAAAAATTACCAGACCCGAAAGTAATTGGCAATGGCGGTAGTTTTTTTAAGAATCCTGTAATCTCTATTCAGCAATTCAATGATATTCAAAAGGATTATCCAAAAATACCTCACTACCCTATTTCAGAGGAATTAGTAAAAACTCCTGCTGGTTGGCTAATCGAGCAAAGCGGATTTAAAGGTAAACGTTTTGGAGATGCTGGAGTACATAAAAACCAAGCTTTAGTTTTGGTAAATTATGGTAATGCTACAGGGAAGGAAATTTTAGATCTTGCAAAAATAATTCAAAATACAGTACAAAATAAATTTAGAATTTCATTATCAATGGAAGTAAACGTAATTTAGATTTTCCTCAATTTTTATTGTTCACCCAAATTTATATTCAAAATAATAATATTATACAATAAGTCAAAAAAACTTCTAAAAAAATTCTTTTTTTTATTAATTTTTCATCTATTGATAAACTTATATATTTAATCAGAAGCAAAAATAAATACAAGCACAAATAAACTTTTCATATCCTAACATAAATCATATAATTATTTATAAATATTTTCATACTTTTATGGATATAATCCTTTAAAGTAAATATCATGAAAATATACGAAGAAAAACACATCAAAAACGTTGCATTTGTTGGATCCCATAATAGCGGCAAGACCACACTTGCCGAAACCATGTTATTTGAAGCCGGTTTATTAAATCGCCGTGGAAGCGTAGAAGAAAAAAATACAGTAGCCGACTATCACAAAATTGAACAAGAGCGTGAAACTTCAATTTATGCCACACCACTTCACACAGAATGGCGTAATTACAAAATTAATATTATTGACACTCCAGGATTAGATGATTTTATTGGTGAAATTGCTTCAACTATGCGTGTAGCCGATTCAGTTGTAACTGTTATCAATGCACAGAATGGTGTTGAAGTTGGTACCGAAATTATTTGGGAGTATGTTAATCGTTTTGGCAAACCTACTTTATTTGTTATTAATCAAATCGATCATGCAAATGCTAATTATGAAGAAAGTTTTAAGAGTATTGTAGAATTGGTAGGGAAAAATGCTATTAAAATTCAATATCCTTTAAAAGTTGATGATGCACAATGTATTATTGATGTTTTAAAAATGAAGATGTATAAATTTGGTCCTGATGGTGGAAAACCCGAAAAGTTACCAATACCTGATGATCAAAAAGATATTGCCGAAGAACTACATAATGAATTAGTTGAAAAAGCTGCTGAAAATGACGAAGAATTGATGGAGTTATTCTTTGAGAAAGGTACACTTAATGAAGATGAAATGCGCTTAGGAATTCAAAAAGGTATGTTAAATAATGAACTCTTTCCTGTTTTCTGTATTTCAGCCCTAAATAATATGGGTACTGGTAGATTAATGGGCTTTATCGATAATGTAGCTCCTGCTGCAGGAGACCTTAAATCTACACAAAGTGTAGAAGGAGATGATATCATTTGCAAGGCTGATGAACCTACAATTTTATTTATCTTTAAAACTTTTCATGAACCTAGTTTAGGTCAAGTTACCTTTTTTAAAGTAAAATCAGGAGAAGTAAAAGTAAATGATAAATTAGAGAATTCTCGTACTGGTGATACCGAAAATCTCAACCAACTATTTATAATGGATGGGAAAAAACGTAATGCAGTTGATAAATTATCTGCTGGTGATATTGGTGCTACTTTAAAACTAAAAGGCACCGAAACTAACGACACTTTACATACACAAGGTAAAACTATTACGGTTAAACCTATTGTATTCCCCGTAGCTAGAATTAGAAAAGTAGTAAATGCTGTAAATAAAAAAGATGAGGAAAAATTAAGTGAAGTACTAAAAAAATTACATAGTCAAGATCCTACAATTACAGCACAATATTCACCCGAATTAAAACAATTGATATTAGGTTGTCAAGGTGAATTACACCTAGCTACAATTAATTGGACATTAAAAAATATTTATGGTGTAGAAGCCGAATTTACTCAGCCAAAAATTGCATATAGAGAAACTATCCAAAGAGCAGCAAATGCTGTATATCGCCATAAAAAACAATCTGGTGGTGCTGGACAATTTGGTGAAGTTCATATGAAAATTGAACCTTGGAATGAAGGTATGGCTGAACCAGAAGGCTTTAGTCTTAGAGGAAAAGAAGAAATTGCTCTAGATTGGGGGGGTAAACTTATTTTTTATAATTGTATTACCGGTGGTGTAATTGATACGCGATATATGGGTGCTATTACAAAAGGTATATTAGAGGTTATGGAAGAAGGTCCACTTACAAAATCTTATGCTAGAGATATCAGAGTTATGGTTTATGATGGTAGAATGCACTCGGTCGATTCTAATGATATTTCGTTTAAAATTGCTGCAGCACATGCTTTTAAAGCTGCATTTTTAAATGCAAAACCAAAATTATTAGAACCTATCCAAGATCTAGAAGTAAGAGTCCCTGAAGAATTAATGGGTAATGTAATGACTGATTTACAATCTAGAAGATCAATTATTGTTGGTATGGATAGTGATGGAAAACATCAAATTATTAAGGCTAAAGTTCCACTAGCCGAGATGTATAAATACTCTACAAGTTTACGTTCACAAACTCAAGGTAGAGCAACTTTTAAAACAACTTTTGCTTCATTCGAACCAGTTCCTGCAAATATTCAAAAGGAATTGTTAGTGAAAGATGAAGATTAATTCTTTATTTTTTTTTATAGTCGGGGTTTCACTTTTAGCTAAACCCTGACTTTTTATATAAAATCATATCTTATATGAAAATATTTAGATCAGAGAGCTTTGTAGATTACAGTTCATATACATTTAATTATGCCACATATTGCATAAAAGAAAAACAATTGGAAATACCTGAAATCTATAGCAAAGGATTTTTACCTTATTCAAATAATACTGACCTAAAATACGAAACATACTATTTAGCAAGAAGTTTAAGAGTTGATCTCAATAGATTTAAGGAAACCTCAGAAAATAGAAGAGTTGTAAAAAATATTGCGAATTTTAATCCTTCAATTAAAATTCCTTCTATTTGTGATTTTGATGTAGATAATAAAGATTTTCAAAATTTTTGTTTGGCTTATGCCGAAAAAAGGTTTAGTGAACCTATTGATTTAGCTAGATTACAATATATATTAAACACTAAAAGCATTAGCTTCTTCTTTGAATTTGAGATCGATAATAAAAAAGTAGGCTATGTAATTGCAATTATTGAAGGAAACACATTACATTATTGGTTTTCTTTTTATGATCTCGAATATCAAAAATATTCCTTAGGAAAGTTTATGATGTTCAGTGTTATTGACTGGGCTAAAAAAAATAATCTAGAGTATGTATATCTAGGTACTTGTTATGGTGAAAAATCATTATATAAAGTACGTGATTTTAAAGGTTTATCTTTCTTTGATGGGAATAACTGGAATCAGGATATGAAACTCCTTAAACACAAATGTAAAACCGATGCAAAATTTACAACCGATTATTTTAAACAAGATACCGATCTGTTTTTAGAAAATTTTATTAAATATTCATAAGGATTTACTATACTCCTACTCATCAATTTAATTATTAAATCAACAAATGTAATTTTAGAACTAAAAATCCGTCTAAAAAATTACAAAAAGTTGCTATAAATCAATATTGTAAATTTTAAAATAATTAAATTTGCAGTCAAATATATAAATTATATGAAATTACTTCTTATCACGATAGCATTATTAGGTTTAGCTTTTGCAGGAATTGCCATTAAAATTTGGGCAAAAAAGGATGGCGAATTTGCAGGAACCTGTTCAGGTGGAAATGTCAAATTAAAAGCTAAGGGTATTTCTTGTGGCTGTGGTGGTAATGGTGGTGGTGACTGTCAAAATAAATCTGAAGATAACCATCATCACGATTTTACTACACCTGTAATTAATATTAAAAAAGTATCCTAAAAAATGTGGCTTTTAGTTGCATTCTCTATTGTCGTTTTAATTCAATTATTTTTTTACTTATTCCTTTTTGGGAAGTTTTCTTTTGGTAATATTAAAACTCCTAAAAGGAGATTAGTACCGATTTCATTAGTAATTTGTGCAAAAAATGAAGAGGAAAATTTAAAACAATTTCTTCCTTTTATTGCTGAACAGAATCATTCTAATTTTGAAATTGTTTTAGTTAACGATACTTCTACTGACATGACATTAGAAGTAATGCATGAATTTAAAAGCAATTTTGAAAAACTTCCTAATATTACAAAAATTATAGTTTTAGATTTAAAAAAACACCAAAATAAAGGGAAAAAGCATGCTTTGTCTCAAGGGATTGAGGCAACTAACAATCCATATTTATTGCTTACAGATGCTGATTGCAAACCAATAAGCAAAGAATGGATTATCTCGATGAGTTCATATTTTATCGATAAAAAGACTATCGTATTAGGCTATGGATCTTATCAAAAGATAAAGAATTCATTTTTAAACAAAATCATTCGCTTTGAAACTTTGCTTACTGCTATTCAATACTTTTCTTATGCCAAAGCAAAAATTCCGTATATGGGTGTAGGTAGAAATATTGCCTATCATAAAAATGAATTTAAAAAAGTAGATGGCTTTAAAAAACACAGTCATATTGCATCTGGTGATGATGATCTTTTTATTGCTGCAGTAGCAACTAAAAGTAATACCACTATCTGTTTTGAAAAAAATTCATTTACAGAATCAATTCCAAGTAAATCTTTTAACAAGTGGTTTCAACAAAAAAGAAGGCATATCAGCACTGCTACACATTATAAAAAGTATCATCAATTTTTATTAGGACTATATTTTCTCAGTCAGCTTTTATTTTGGGCATTAGCAATAGTACTTCTTTTATCTAAAATTAATCTTGAATTTACGCTACTTTTAATTGCAATAAGATTTATTGCATGGTATTTATCAATAATCAATTCTGCAAATAAATTAGACGAAACCGATTTGCTAATTTTTGCACCTTTATTAGAAATAAGTCTTATTTGTACACAATTATGTATATTTATAGTTAATTTGCTACAACCAAAGAAAAAGTGGTAATAACTTGCTAAGTTAAATCTTGTATTTTAAATTAAATGTGTGACAATTCTGAAATAAATTCCCTTATAGAGAAAGCAAAGAATAATGACCAAATTGCTTATAAAACTTTGCTAAACAAGTATTGGAAAGATATCTATCGTTTTCAATTTAGTAAGAGTAAAAACGAAGATGAAGCCGAAGATATTACTATTAAGACTTTTGCAAGAGCTTTTGATAAAATTGATACTTACGATAAAAAATTTAAGTTTAAAACTTGGTTAATATCAATTTCTGCTAATTTATATATAGATCATTTACGGAAGCAAAAAACAAAAACAGTTTCAATACACAAAGATTTTAGCGAAGCTTTTAACCTCATCGATGAAGATCCGACTCCTGAAGATAAAATTATTTATGAACAAAATCTTGCTAAGTTAAAAGCCTATGTGAAACAATTAAAACCTCATTATCAAGAGGTAATAAATTTACGATATTTTCAAGAATTAAGCTATAAAGAAATTGCCGAACAGCTAGGAGAACCACTTAATAATATAAAAGTTAAATTACTTAGAGCCAAGAAACTACTTTACGAAATTATCAAAAATATTAAACCAGGCTAACTTTTATATGCAGTCAAAATTTTCAACAATAATCAAATCATTTGGTCCAGGTTTGCTTTTTGCAGGAGCTGCTGTTGGTGTTTCACATTTAGTACAATCTACCAGAGCTGGAGCCGAATTTGGTTTTGGATTGGTATGGGCCTTATTATTGGTTAATTTGTTCAAATATCCATTTTTTAGATTTGGTACTAGTTATGCATCCATTACAGGAGAAAGTTTAATTGATGGTTATTACAAACTTGGTAAAGGAGTATTAATTCTTTATTTTTTACTTACATTTTTAACCATGTTTACCATACAAGCTGCTGTAACCATAGTAACTGCAGGTTTGGCTAGCAACCTCTTTGGAATTTCTACAAACATTACTTTTTGGAGTGTGATTATTACAACAATTAGTTTATTGATCTTACTTATAGGTAAATATAAATTACTTGATAATTTAATGAAATTTATTGTTTTAGTTTTAACTATTAGTTCGATTATGGCTGTAATTATTGCAATATCAAAAACAGAAACAGATATAAATTTCACACAAGTATTACCTAAAGGAAGTATAGAAATAGGATTTTTAATTGCCTTTTTAGGTTGGATGCCTGCACCACTAGATGTTTCGGTTTGGCAATCACTTTGGACTATTGAAAAGAAAAAAGATGATTTAATTGAATTTAATCAAAAAAGGGCTTTATTTGATTTTAATATAGGTTACGTTACTACTATCTTTCTTGGAATCAGTTTTGTAGCTCTTGGAGCTCTAGTAATGTATAATTCCGAAGAGGTTTTTAGTAATAGTGCAGGAAAATTTGCAC
>DAOUQH010000063.1 GCA_030625645.1 Flavobacteriia bacterium
TATATAAACAAGAGCGGATTTAATTGTATAAATAAAGAAAAGTATAAGAGCAATTGCAGCTAAAATACCTACAGCTTTTACAATTCCGTTGGCAATGGTCTTTGTGGTTGGATTATCCATTTTGTTGAATTTGGTTTATAGTGGGTAAATATAACAAAAATATTTACCCATTAATATAATATCAATAGATTTTAAGGAGTGCTATTAAAAATAATGTTCAATATTTAAAATAACTAAAAAAGCTGATTAATCAATATGTTTTAAGACCATTACAACTTCTTCTTTGTTTGATAAGGTTAATAAGTTGTTTGCAATTTTATAAGTTAATATTTTGTTAGACAGTATTTTACTGATTTTAGAACTTATTTCAACATTATTAAAACAAGCCATCATTGTAGAAGCTAAATTACCAAAAATAAGCTTTCCATATTCTGTTTTTACACTTCCATTAAAGCTATTACATCCATCATTTCCAGAAACGCTTTCCTTCCCAATATTAATTTCTAGACGGGGGAATACTTTTTTAAAATCTTCAGGCTTAATTGTAATACCATCCACTTCTGTAATTGCCCATATATCATGTAAACGATAATCTGGCACATAATTACCACAGCCTTTATAACTTGTATAGTCTGTTTCTTTACTCATTTTTAAATCAATGCTTACACTATAGTCAAATTTTTTACCACTCATGCTATCGGTACATTCCGTTTGGTTTAATTGAACTATTATTTCACCAGATTCTGTTACCGATCTATAGCGAGAAACATTAGCATCCATTGCTTTTACAGGCGCAACTGCAGGTGCATTGAATTCCAACCCATCTAAATTTTTAAAACGGATAACTTTTTCAAAGTCCATATCTAAACTCCAGAAAGGCTCGTTGCCAAATGCATAGAAATCAATACCTTCTTGCCCTTTTTTTTGTAAAATTTGTTGAAATCTATATTGCTTAGTGTTCTCAGAACTTTTAACTATAGGTAAAAGGTAGTATTTATCGGCAAGATCTCCTTCAATTACCTTACCATTTTTATCTAGTAATAGTAAACCTTTACTTTGTCTTTTAAATAGATTCATTCCACCTGCATTTTTATCTAATTGAATAATTAGCCTATCATTGATGGTAAAAACTCCTTTTTTTATAATTGGCTTTTCTGATTTCCCTTGATAAGTTATTTTTGATTGATAAGTATTGTCACTATTCAATTGTAAACGATAAATAATTTTTTCGCAATCAGCACAAGGAATCATTCCTAAGTAAGTTCCTGCTAATTCTTGAGTAAATTGTTTATTCATAATTTCTTGATTTTCTTCTTTAATATAATCATTGTGCATTTCGGCATGAGGTTCTGTATGTGGATTTACACTAGTTGTTTGTGTTGGGTAGGAGCCACACGACAAGAATAATAAGTTTGTTGTAAAAAGTAAAAGTAGTTTGATTTTCATTTTGAACATTGTTTTTGTTAATGATGTTAAAATTAATCATTTTTTTATAGAGATCTATTAATAATAATTAAACTATTTAACAAAGAAGTAAAAAAATATTTTAATTTAGCTAATAAATAATACGATCTATGAAAATTTATTATTACTCTTTTTATTTAATATTAATTGGATACCTATTTATTTCATGTAATTCAAAATCTGGAAAAGATAATTATCTAGGTATTAACACTTCAGTTAAATACTTAGATGGATATGTTGGTGATGATAATTGTAAGTCTTGTCATGAAAATGAATATAATTCATGGAAAGGTTCTCATCATGATTTGGCAATGTTAAAGGCAAATGATTCGACTGTTTTGGGAGATTTTAATAATCTTAAAACCGAAATAGATGGAGTTAAATATCATTTTTATAAAAGGGATAGTTTATTTTTAGTTAATATTAATGAAATTGATGGTTCAGAAAAAGAATATCAAATTACCTTTACTTTTGGTGTAACTCCGTTACAGCAATATCTTATAGATTTTGATAAAGGAAGAAAACAAGTTTTAAGAGTAACCTGGAATTCTGATAAAAATAAATGGTTTCATCAATATGCAAATGACAGAATTGTAACGCATGATTGGTTGCATTGGACAAATGGAGCGCAAAACTGGAATACTATGTGTGCCGAATGTCATTCTACAAATTTAAAGAAGGATTATATTGTTGAAAAAGACTCATTCCATACAACATATTCTTCTATCAATGTGAGTTGTGAGAGTTGTCATGGTCCAGGCGAAAAGCATTTGAATTGGGCAAATGCAGATTTAAAAGATGAAAATTATCAAATTTTAAATGGTTTAACTCAAAAAGAACAGGTTAATCTTTGTGCACCTTGTCACTCAAGAAGAGTAAAACTCACTAAGAATCTAGAACCCGGAGCACAATTTGAAGATCAATATATGATCCAAACATTAACTACCAATTATTATCATCCTGACGGACAAATAAATGAAGAAGATTATGTTTTTGGTTCTTTTATGCAAAGTATGATGTATGCAGAAGATGTTAAATGTAGTGATTGTCATGATATGCATACTATGCAGTTAAAATTTGAAGGAAATACTTTGTGTGCACAATGTCATATATCAACAGATTATAATACTAAAAATCATCATTTTCATGAGGAAAATACCGAAGCAAGTCAATGTATTAATTGTCATATGACTGGAAAAAATTATATGGGAAATGATTTTAGAAGAGATCATAGTTTTAGAATTCCTCGTCCAGATCAAAGTATAAAGTATAATACACCAAATGCTTGTAAAGGATGTCATGAAGATGAAACCAATCAATGGGCAGCAAATTGGATAAAGAAATGGTATGGGCCAGAAAGGCGAGATCATTTTTCTGATGCACTAATCTTGAGTTCTCAAGATAATTTAAGTAAAGAACAGCGTGATAAACTAGATATTTTTATAAATGATTTAAAATATCCAGAAATTGCAAGAGCAACAGTTATTGATAATCTAGATTATTCAACAAACGATCAATATAAAAGTTTGTTAACAGCTCTTCAAGATTCTTCTGCTCTAGTACGGTATAATGCACTAATTAAATTTAGAAGCTTAACTCTTGAAGATAGACTTTCTATAGCTTTAAAACATTTGAATGATAGTACAAGACTTGTTAGAATAGCTGCGGCACAGCTAGGAATTGGTTTTGAAAGTAGTAGTTTATCTGAAACAGATAAGGGAAAGTTTACAAAGCCTGTAAGTGAATTAGAAGCTATGTTATATAGTAATGCTGATTTTTCAACAGGAAGAATGCAATTAGGTGATTATTATTTGCAGAATAATGATATAAATACTGCGATAAAGCATTATGAAATGGCAATAAAAAAAGATAGTTTGTTAATTCCTGCATATTCTAATTTGGCAACGGCTTACAGTATTATAGGTAATAAAGACAAAGCTATTCAAACCCTAGAAAATTGGATTAAACTTGAGCCAAGCAATAGCCGATCTTATTATTTGAGGGCATTATTATATTTTGAATTAAAGAATAATGAGAAAGCTATAGCTGATTTAAATAAAGCAATAGAACTTAATCCTAATGATACAAGATCAATGTATAATATAGCAACCTATTATTTTCAAGATAAAAAGGATTTACAATTGGCAGAGAATTATATCAATAAAGCTTTAACAATTGAACCAAATAATCAGGATTATAAATATTTATTGGCTTTGATTTATAGAGATCAAGGTAAGTTTAAATCAGGGCAAAAAATCATGAGTGAGTTAAGAAATCAACAGAGGTAGCATCTTCCATCATTTAATTAGATTGAATTTGCTCTATAAGTTCATTTGCTGCTTTGTATCCAATTTTATGTAAGTCATTCATTTTTTTAAAATCTAATGTTCCGTAGTGCTTTTCTAAAAAAGGTTCAATAACATAATCACATTTTTCAAGATTAGGTTTCACATTACGCTTAAGTATGTTGGCAAAAACTTTTTCAGCGATATCACGAGTATCATTTTTATTAGAATGTTTATAATTATCAGCATGTACACCAATTATATTTTGAAAACCATTATCAATTAGTGGTTGAATGGGTAAGTTATTGAAAAGCCCTCCATCAATATAAAGTTTACCGTTTATTTCAATTGGTTTAAAAACTATAGGTATTGATGCAGATGCCAATACCGAATTATGTAAATCACCTGAATTAAAAATATTATATTCTCCTGAATCTAAATTAGTTGCACAACAGAAAAAAGGAATCTTTAATTGATTAAAATCATTATGCGGTAGATGCTTTTTAAAGATACTTTTAATTTTTTTCATACTCAAAATTCCACCTTTCTCCCAATTATATTTGAATAAACCTAAAAATGAATTATTGGTCATAATATCTAAAATTTTATCGGGAGAAATACCCTGACAATAAAGAACCCCAATTATAGCACCCATACTGGTTCCTGAAATTGCCTCAATTTTAATATTATTTTCTTCTAAAACTTTTAATACACCAATATGCATTGCACCTCTGGCACCGCCTCCACTTAAAACAAGAGATACCTTTTTTGGAAGTTTATTTAATTTATTCATTATTTTTTAATGGGGTTTAACCACTCTTTATTTTTTAATGTAGATTTATTTAATAAGTTTTGTTCTTTGAAGTAATTCTTTCTTAAATTATTTATTTCATCCATTAAAATAGCAAAACTACTTTTATCGCTGGTTTTGCGAAACTTAAAATTACTCTCATTCAATTCTGTAAGCACTTTATTTAATCTATCAGTACCATAATTATTTGTAAATTTTTGTAAAGTTCTATTTTTAGTATCTAATTTTGACAACCATAAGTTACTTGTTCTTATAAAAGCGTTATAATCATTTTTATGAATAGCATTTTTGACTTTTTTAAACGCATAAGATTCAGATTTTAAATATTCACTATGTTTTTGTTTGTAGAAAAAAATAAGTCTTTTTAATACTTTAAATAGTAAAAATAAAGCGAACAGTGTAAAAAGTAAATTTTTAATAAACTCTTTTACTGTCATTCCTAATATTAAAAATGATTTATCTTCTTCAATAAATTCTTCTTTATTTTCTTTTTGCAATGATTTCTTTATACTGGCTAGCATCGCTAGATCTGCATTTGGCTTAACATCAACAACCAAGGAATCAATTACCTTATGATAGAATTTTTTATTATAAGAATTCCAATATACATATTCAATAGACGGAATAATCACTTTACCGTCTTTTTCAAATAAATAGTTTACAGTTTCTACACGGCTGGAAGAAACTCCTGTTTTTGATTTGTTAGTTTTTACCTGAGGTCTTTTAGGGTAAATACTAATTCCTTTTACCGTATCCCATTTGGTAGCTGGAATAAATTCTGATAAAGTACCTCCCGCCGAACGATTTACTGTTCTTTGAATAACATCTCCAACTTTAATATTTGTAATAGGTACTGACCATTTTTCATTAATATTTAAACTAGTTGCAACCAACCAATTATTTGGATCATAACCCAATGGTACACCTTTTATATTTATAGTCTTTGGTTTTGTTTTAACGATATGTTTTATTCCTTTATAACCACCTGTTTTTGGTGATTCTACGTTAATTGTCAAACTTGGAATAGTGATTTGCCCCTCCTTGGTAGGAAAAACATTATAGAAAAAATCAACACCGGCATATTGTTTTCCACTAAAAGTACGTGTATTGCTAACTGATCTAAAATATACAGTTAAAGCGCCATCTACTTGAATATTTCCTACATCAATTCCCGATGTGAACCAGGTTGACGAGTAAACAGAAACGGTTAATTTAACTGGTTGGCCTATATATGCATCTTTTGGGTTTACAGTAATATAACTGATTAAGTTCTGACTATAACCTTTAATAGAAATTAACAATAATAATATGATAATTTTTTTTACCATTGATTTTGTGTTTGTTCGGCTTTAACTTGTTTCTTTTTTATTTGATATCTAAACTTTTTAGTCAAAAATAGGGAAGGGTCATCATCTACTTTTCTCATTAAAATATTTTTTGGGATTTCTCCTTTACCAGATTTAAAGTCATCTGGCAATTCATCTAATTCTTTTCCTTTTCGTTTACCTGTATCTACAGTTTCTTCTAAACGTTGTTTTTCCATATCTTTTTTGGTAGCTTTTTGTCCGCCACCACCTAGATCCTCAGAAGAATCATTCTGTTTGTTTTTTGCTTTTTTACCATCTTCATTTAAAGCCATGTCTTCTGGTTTTAAGGAATCTAATTCCACTTTAGCGGAAATGATATGTTGCAAATTAGAACTTGCATTTTCATTATCAGGATCTCTTTGTAATACTTTCTCAAATATTTCTTGTGATCTATCTAACTGACCTAATTTGGCATAAGTTAAACCTAAATTATACAAACCATTTGTTGTTGTGTCTTGCTCAAAAGCAGTTTTTGCACTTAAAAAATCACCAGCTTTATAATATGCAACTCCTTTACGCAAAGGGTCCTTAAATTTTTTTGCTGATGTAGAATAATTTTTTGCATCAAATTCTTTTTGTGCTTGATACTCTTTGGTGTACCAAAAGTCTGCAAATTTAAAATCGGGTGTTTTAGACAATTTCTCAGAAATATTTTCTTTGTTTTTATCAGAACAAGAACTCAAACTAACGGTGATAATTACTAAATACATCGCCCAACCTTTTCTAAAACTCAATAAAAAGATAAATGCTAAAGGTATTATTAACCAATAACCGTTATCCTGCCAGTTGTCTTCATTTTCTTCTTTTTTATCTTCGAAAATTAAATTATCACCTATAGCTTTTGCCAGATCAGTAACATCGCTATCATCTAAAGTAATTTCTAAAATATCAACTCTATCCAAAGTATTTAAATTGTTTATTTTTTGAATATCAAGAGCCGATTGTTTTTTAACTGTTGGAATAAGACCTCCAGATTGCGTTGCAAATGGATAAATATATAGATGTACATTATTTTGTTGTATAAATGAACTTACTTTTTCTAAAGAAATCTGATTAAGATCATCGGTAACCAATAATACTTTTCCTTCGGCTATATTATCTATAAAAAGAGAATCTATTCTTTCAAATAAAGCATCAAAGCCAGTTCCTTTAACTGGCATCATACTTGGGTTTAATCCATCTAAATGATCTAAAATAATTTTATAATCTGTTGTAAACGGGACTACAGTATGCGTAGAAGCGGCAAAAACTAACAATGCAGTTTCGGCTCGTGGATTGGCTTTTAAAAAATCGTGGACTTTAAACTTGGCTCTTTCCAATCGGTTTGGTAAAACATCGGTTGTCATCATGCTTTGCGACAAATCCATTGCAATAATCATTCTGGATTTAAGCTTTTTTGCAGGGGTTTGGATTTCACTCCATGTTGGACCTAAAAACGCCAAAAAACCTATAATAAACATTAGTAAAATGGAAAGATGAATTAATCTTGATTTCCATTCTGTACCCTTTTGAATTACGTAAGGTTGTAAATGTTTGGCTATACTCTTCTTCCACGTATTATTTTCTTTATAAAACAAAAATCCAATCAAAATGATGATCAATGCAGGAATAGCCACCCACAGATAATCTGTTCGCAAAAAGTGAAATTTATTCCAGTCAATATGTTTAAAATTATCGAACATTAATTTTAACGGAGTCTTTTAAAAATTAATAAAATATTGTTAACTAAAACTAATGTAAAACCTAATAGTAAAGCAGTACCCAGAGGGTAATAATATAAAAGGGTTTTAGGTGTAAAGCTTTCTTCTTCATATTCAATAGGTTCAATTTCATCTAATAACTTATAAATACTTTCCAGATCTTTAGCATCTTTTGCTCTAAAATACTTCCCACCAGTCATATCAGATATTTCAGTTAAAGTCCGTTCATCTAAATCTGATGAGTTACTTCCGGGATCTCCAATTCCAATAGTATAAATAATAGTAGAATCTTTTTTGGCCATATTTGCAGCATCCAGAGGCAAAATATCCATACCGCTATCAACACCATCAGTTAAGAGTAAAATTACTTTACTTTTAATGGTATCTCTTTCAAACATATCCATTCCTTTAACAATGGCTTTACCAATATTCGTCATCTGACCAGCCATACCAACATCAGCCTCATCTAGCATGGTTTGCACAGTTTTAAGATCGGTTGTAAAAGGTGACTGAATATAAGCGTTGCTTGCAAAAAATACTAAGCCCATTCTATCACTTTTTCTTTTGATAATAAAATCCTGCATAATATCCTTAACTGCTTGCCAACGTGTAACTCTTTTATTGTCAATAAACCAATCGTTATTTGCCATGCTAAATGACAAATCTGCAAGAATTAAAAAATTACGAGTGGTTTTTATTTTTTTTACTGGTTTGCCAACCAATTCTGGTGATGCTAATGCAAGTAAAAGTAGTAACCAAATAAGATACATAGCAATCCAGGCAAACCAACTTCTTTTTTTAATATGCGAAGATTTTTTAGGTTTTTGTTTGGAAACTTTGGCTGTTTGATTAAAATAAGGATAAATTAAAGCTGAACTTCTATTTCTTATAGCGGGTAACAACCAATAAACGAGTATAGGAAGAGGTGCTAAAAAAGCAATATACGGATATGCAAATTGAAAATTTTCAGGCATGTTCTTTAATCCATTTTATACTTTTATTTATAAAATCATCACGGTTAAAATGATTTGTTTGAATATATTTATCTTTATAAACTGCATCAATAATAATTTCTTGATCGTTTATAAAATTACTTCCTATCACTTTTTTATCTAGATATTGAAGCCAATCATTCCCTTCTAATGATGCCACTGTTTTTCTATCATAAGTTTGTAATGCCGTTTGTTTTATTTGGAACATTACTTGTGATATTAAATCATAAATTGAGATATTTTGATCATTGCTAAGATCATTTATATTCTTAATGGCTTCTCTTCGATATTGATTAATTTTATAGTGTAGGTAATATTTATAAAGAATAAAAACAATAGTTAGTAATAGAAGAGAAAACAAAACTTTCCATCCAACAGCATCAAAGCTAAATACCACCGGATCGGGTTCAATAATTGGTTTTAATTGTATGTTTTTGTTTTGTAACATTATTAAATTGTCATTCCCGTGAAAACGGGAATATTTTCTTATTTGATTTGTTTAGTCTTATTCAATTACATTCCTCCAAACACCTCCATCAACTGATCTTCCACAGGTTGATCTGTATTAATTTTAAACATGCTTATTTCATATTTTTCTAATTCTGATTTAAAACTTTTATAATTATTGTCAAAATCAGTATTCAGTTTATCTTTCAATTTTTTATTTTTTCCATCAATATTTACCTGATAGTTTTTATTGGAAATAACTATTTTCTCAGAAGGTAGTTGTTCTTCCATTTTATCATATACTTTAATTAATATCACATCATTATGTAAAGATAACTGGCTAAAATACTTAACTACAGAATCACTATAACGATGAAAATCACTAATGATAAAAACTAAAAAATCATGAGTGATCACATTGTGCAATTTACTAACCATTTCAACCAATGAGCTTTCAAAATCAAATTCTTTTGGTTTGTAAATATTTTGGTTAGCTTCAACAATCTTCTGTAAAAAATATATAATATTTCTACTATCTCGTTTTGGAGTAATTAATTCGTAACTATCTCCAGAATAAACTATTCCACCAACCCTGTCACCACTTTTCTTAATTTTATGGGCAATCAATGAAGCTAATTCACCTGCAACTACAGCTTTGGTTTTGTTCATTGAACCAAATCCCATAGTAGGGGATTGGTCAACAAAAATAAATGCAGGTTTTTCCTTCTCTTCAGTAAAAACTTTGGTGTGTGTTTTTCCTGTTTTTGCCGTGACATTCCAATCAATATTACGAATATCATCTCCAATAACATAAGGTCTGGATTCTTCAAAATCTAAACCTCTTCCGCGTAAGCGTGATGCATATCTTCCTGATAAAATACTATTAGATCTTTGTTTACCAGCTCTTAAATTCAAAACAGAACTAACCCACTCAAACTTTAAAAGGTTTTCGAGTGTTAGGAAGATGTTGGGATTAATAGCTTTCATATGTATAGGTCAGAAGTTTGAAGACGGAAGTCTGAAGAAAATTTGATTGTTATGTTGAGATTTTATGTCCAAGATTATAATTATTTAATTCTATTTCTAAATGCAACCATCATGTTCATTAAGTCAAATGAAGATTGATAAAATTCATTAAATTTAATTTCAGAAATATATTCTCTCCTTTTCGCTTTATGTAAACAAGTAACAGTTTTGGCTAATGATCGTATTGAATATCCCATGAATTTTCTAAACTCAGGATTTGTTTGTCCAATAGAACCTTCAGATATGTTTAAAGCAATTGAATCAGAGGTACGTCGTATTTGTGAGGTAAGATTGTACATTTCATCTTTTGGAAACTTTTTGGAACTTAAAAATATTTCTTCTCCAAAATCCATAGCTTTTTGCCAAATACTTAAGTTTTCAAATTTGAATTTCATATAAAATATTTTGTATTTTTTTCAATTTTAATTTCTTCCAACTTCCGACTTCTAACTTTTGTATTCTATGCCACCACCGCCACCACCTCAATAATTTTATCAATGATTTGATCGGTAGTAATTCCTTCAGCTCTTCCTTTATAACTTAAAGCAATTCTATGTCGTAATACATCTTTTATAACTGTAAGAATATCTTCTGGAATAACATAATCCCTGTTTTGCATCCAGGCATTTACTCTACTGCAACGATCTAGCGCGATAGTACCTCTTGGGCTCGCACCAAATTCGATTAAATCAGCCAATTCTGTATCAAATTTCTTAGGGTATCTTGTAGCTGAAATCAAACTCACCATATATTTTTCTAATTCTTCCGTAACTTTTACTTGAGCAATTTCTTTACGGGCATCAAAAATAGATTGTTGTGAAATTGTTTCGTTTTTTTTATCTGATTTTGTTTGGGAAGCTTCTCTTTTATTGAGTCTCATGATCTCCAATTCAGCATTATCATCGGGATAATCAATAATGGTATGTATTAAAAAACGATCCATTTGTGCTTCGGGCAGGGGATAAGTACCTTCTTGCTCAATAGGGTTTTGTGTTGCCATTACCATAAATAGATCTTCCATTTTATAGGTACTTCCAGCAACGGTTACTTGTCGTTCTTCCATGGCTTCTAGTAAAGCCGATTGTACTTTTGCAGGTGCACGGTTAATTTCATCTGCTAAAATTAAATTACTGAAAATTGGGCCTTTTTGAAAAATAAATTTTTCCTTTTCATCAGGAATATAGATCTCTGTTCCGGTAATATCCGAAGGTAATAAATCGGGTGTAAACTGTATCCTGCTCAAGCCACAATCTAAATTTTGTGCCAAGGCTTTAATAGCTCTGGTTTTTGCTAATCCGGGTAATCCTTCTAATAACATATTGCCATCAGCAAGTAAAACAAGAATGATACTATCAATTAATTGTTCTTGTCCAATAATAGATTTGGACATTTGTTTTTTTAATTCGGTAATGGCTTCGTAAGGACTCATATTTTCAACTTTTATTATAGGTTAAAGATAAAAAAAAGCTGCCAAAGGGCAGCTTTTAATAAAAAATATGTTTATAAGTTTAGTTACGAGCACCACCACTAGTTTGCATACTTTGAAGTACTTTATCAATACCTAAAGCATCACCACTTCTAGGTGGGAAATCTTTAAAAGTACCTAAAAATTTAGATACATAAGTTTGAGCAGGTACCATCATCCACATTTGATCTGCATAGTCTCTAATATAAAGACCGGCATCCATGGAAACTTCAAACGGATCATTTCTCAAATTTAAAATGATTGGCCAGCTTGGAGTTTTTCTGTAAGC
>DAOUQH010000069.1 GCA_030625645.1 Flavobacteriia bacterium
GGAGTCATCTTTTTAATAAACTATTTATATCGATGTTTTAACCAAACATACCTGTAAGTAAATCACCAATTCCTCCAGATTTTTTATTATTACCTGTAATTAAATCAGCTAATCCATTAACAGTATCATCATTATTTTCAAATCCTTGAACTCTAGATGCAATATCTTTTTGAGCATCATTGTCATCACCTAATAATCCTCCCAACATACTTTGAAGGCCACCTTGGTCGGTAACATTGCCTTTTAACATTTGTTTACCTAAAAATCCCATAACAAAAGGCGCGGCTGTTTTCATAAGATTTGATGCCATTCCAAGATCAATACCACTTGCTTTACTTACAGCTTCAGCAGCATTACCTTCTTGTCCACCAAAAGCATGACCTAATATGTTTCCGCCATCTTTCATTACATTATCATCTATCCCACTACCACCTAATATACTACCAAGATTGTCTAACATGTTACCACTACTGTGATTTGAACCACCTAAGGCTTTTAATAAACCTGCTGCTCCTCCTGAAGAAGATGCATTATTACCCAATGCACCTAAAATCATAGGCATTGCAGAGCCTAAAGCTGATGCTGTACTTGCTTTGTTTAAACCCATCTGTTTGCTTACGCCACCAATAAGTTCTTTACCCATACTACTATTTAATAAATCGAAAATTGCACTCATAAATATTATTTTTAAAGGTTAATGATTAGTTTTTCGTAAAAATACAATATTTATTTGTTATCTTCCCAAAATAATTAAATCTTATAGATGAAAAAAATGGCTTTACATTGGAAAATTCTGCTAGGAATGGTTCTTGGTGTTGCGTTCGGGTTCATTATGGTTAGCTTTGAAGGCGGTAAAGAAATTGTACAGGATTGGGTTAAACCATTTGGTACAATTTTTATAAATTCTTTAAAATTAATAGCTGTACCATTAATATTAGGTTCCTTAATAAAAGGTGTTTCAGATCTTAAGGATATTTCAAAACTCTCAAAAATGGGAGGTAAAACAATACTAATTTACATTTTAACGACGGTTATAGCAGTTTCAATTGGTTTATTATTGGTAAATACAATAAAACCAGGAAATTCAATAACAGAAAAAACAAGAACTGAATTAGTAGGTAATTATTCTGAGAGTACTCAAAAATATAAAGATGAGGCTGCTAATCAAAAAGATAGCGGACCTCTTCAAGCTTTAATTGATTTGGTTCCACAAAATATTGTTGGAGCTGCAGGTGAAAATAAAAACATGCTACAGGTTATTTTCTTTGCAATATTTTTTGGAATTGGATTGATTTTAATTCCAGAAGAAAAGTCAAAACCAGTAAAAGATTTTTTTGATGGTTTTAATGAAGTAATTTTAAAAATGATTGATTTGATTATGTTGGCGGCACCTTATGGGGTTTTTGCTTTATTAGCTGCGTTAATTGTCGAATCACCTAGTGCAGATCTTTTTAAAGCTTTAGGTTGGTACGCTTTAACTGTTTTGTTAGGGTTGTTACTGATGATAGGGTTTTACATACTTATGGTTTATATTTTTACAGGTAAAAAACCAAATACATTTATTAAAGGTATTTCTCCTGCACAATTATTAGCTTTTTCTACTAGTTCAAGTGCAGCAACTTTACCTGTTACAATGGAAAGAGTTCATGAACATTTAGGTGTTGACGAAGAAGTTACTAGCTTTGTTTTACCAATTGGGGCAACTATTAATATGGATGGAACAAGTTTATATCAAGCAGTTGCTGCGGTTTTTATAGCTCAGGCGTTTGGAATGGATCTTTCGTTTGGTGTTCAGTTAGGTATTGTGGCCACGGCGACTTTGGCAAGTATTGGTTCTGCAGCAGTTCCCGGTGCTGGTATGGTAATGCTTGTAATTGTTTTGGCTCAGGCAGGAATTCCTGAAGCTGGTTTAGCGTTAATTTTTGCAGTTGATCGTCCTTTAGATATGTGTAGAACAGTAGTTAATGTTACTGGTGATGCAACAGTTTCTATGATGGTAGCAAAATCAGAAGGTAAACTGAGTGATCCTCATGTGAAGAATTGGGATGATAATTATAAAAATTAAAATGTCATTCCCACTTTCGTGGAAATATTTTTATTATTAACTAGACTCCTTTTGCAAGGGAATGACATTTTTTGCGATCTAAATGAGATGTTTTTACCATCTAATAACAACACTACCCCAAGTAAATCCACTACCAAAAGCAGCTAAAACAACCAAATCATTATCTTTGATTTTGCCTTTTTCCCATGCTTCAGATAAAGCAATAATAATGGATGCAGCAGTTGTATTACCATAACTCATAATATTGTTATATACTTGGTCATCGTTCAATTTGAATTTGCGTTGAACAAATTGTGAAATCCTTAAATTTGCTTGATGAGGTATGAACAGGTCTAAATCGGCAACAGTAAGATTGTTGGCAGATAATCCTTCCATAATAGCTTCACTAAATCTTACAACGGCATGTTTAAAAACAAAAGTGCCATCCATATATGGGAAATAGGAAATATCTTCACCTTCAGAATCAATTATTTCAGGAACCCATTTTTTACTACTTGGAGATTCAACTATTAATTTATCGGCATACTTCCCTTCACTATGTAAATGAGAAGATAAGATTCCTTTTGAATTATCTTCGGATCTAGAGAGTACACATGCACCAGCGCCATCACCAAAAAGTACAGAGATTCCTCTTCCTCTAGTGGTTTTATCCAATCCGCTAGAGTGAAGTTCAGCGCCAATTACCAATATATTTTTATACATACCAGTCTTAATAAATTGATCGGCAGTAGATAATGCGTATATAAAACCTGAACATTGATTTCTCACATCTAATGCGCCAATGGTTGGCATATCTAACATATCTTGAATTTGCACACCACAACCTGGGAAAAAGTAATCTGGACTCAAAGTAGCAAAAACGATAAAATCAATATCATCCTTTGTTAATCCAGCTCTTTTTATAGCAATTCTTGCAGCTTTTGCTCCCATTACCGCTGTAGTGTCTTCACTTCCTTCTTTTACCCATCGTCGTTCTTGAATTCCGGTTCTTTCAATGATCCACTCATCATTGGTGTCCATCATCTTTGAAAGTTCGGTATTAGTAACTATATTGTCAGGTACATAATGACCTAATCCTGTTATTTTTGAATTATACATGCTTTTAATAATTTAATTAGTCTGAATAATTTGTTGTTGTAATTTTAGAAATTAATAAGAATATAATTGCTAAAATGTTAAAATAAATAATAAGAAATCATATATTTTAATTTTTTACTAATCAAATATAATAAATAAAATCTAATTCAAATAGAAGATTTTAAAATCAAATAGCTTTATCAGATGAGATGGGATTGAGTATTAATCTTATAATAGTCATTCACCATTAACTATCTTTAATCGTTATGTTAGTTTTATAATCAATAAAATTTATATATTAATTGAAATTATTTATACCTTATCCTTGTCTATATCAATTTATTTCGCAAATTTTGTATAGACTGGTAAAAACAGATTATAAACTTTAAAATATTTAAAACAATGAAAATTAATAGATATCAAGACATTTCAGAAGTTGAAAAAGAAGCAAAAAAGGATTATATAGATAGACATTCTGCTTTTGTACATTGTGAAGGTTCAGCAAAAAAAGGCGAGAAATTTAAAGTGAAAGTTCAAGTAGGTGAAGAATATTCTCACCCAGACGATTTTGATCATTATATTGCTTGGGTTCAATTATGGAATGGAGAGGCTATGCTTGCAGAAGCTAGTTTCACTGCTGGCGCATTGGGAAGTGAGTCAAATCAATTAGAAGTAGATTTCTATATTGTTCCTACTAGAAAAATGAAACTTACAGCTATGGCATACTGTACAAAACACGGTTTATGGCAAAGTGATGAGATTAGTGTAGATATTGAAAAATAGATTTTAACAATTTTTATAAAAAAAAACAGAGATTATATTATTTGATCTCTGTTTTTTTTATTTCTATAGTCAAACTATCACTTCAATCAGAGCAATAATAGCTTGGTACTTGGTTTTAAATTTTAAATAATTTAGAACCTACTTTTAAGTTTTCTTCTAAAATATCTTTTTGATTACCATCATACATCAAGTCCAGTTTATCTTGGTATATTTCAGTTATATTTCTGCGAACCATTTTTAAAGTAGAATTAATCATTTTATTTTCTTCAGAAAAATCTTCTTCTATAATTTGAAATTGAGATGGGATCCATTTTGACGGAAATTTTCCTTTAAATTCAGGCTGTTGATTAAATAAAAGCATTTCATTTTTCATCTTCTTAATAAACTCATCAATAGAAGTAATTTTTTCCTCTTTTATCCAATTTGAAACTTCTGTTTTATCTAAAGTAATAAGAGCTGTTGTAAACCTTTTATGATCATTATATATCATTGCTTGATTTATCATTTTTGAGCTATTAATGATGGCTTCTTCAATTTCTTCGGGTGAGTATTTTTCACCATCTTCAGAGATTAATAACGCCTTTTCTCTCCCAACCACAACCAAAAATTCATCATTATCCATAAAACCAATATCACCTGTAAATAGCCAGCCATTTTTTAAAGCATCTGCAGAAGCTCCAGGATTTTTGTAATAACCTTTCATTACATTATCTCCTTTAATTACGATTTCTCCCTTTTCTCCTTTTGGAAGTTCTTTGCCATTTTCATCACAAATTTTCAAACTAATATTTGCTAATATCTTACCAGAAGTTCCCATTTTATGGTTAAAAGGAGTATTTGTTGAAATAATTGGAGTTGCTTCGGTCAAACCATAACCTTGGTAAACAGGTACACTAATGGCTTTATAAAATTGTTGCTGTTTGATATCTAATAATGCACCACCACCAACAAAAAATTCGATATTTGGTCCCCAAATTAATCGAAGTTTTTTGAAGATAAGACTATCTGCTAAAGCATAATTAAAATAAGTTTTTAATTGTGTAGCTGTATTAGGTTTTGTAAATCCATTACCATTTCTAATTATTGCAGCCTGAATTCCTCGATTAAAAATACCTTCAATAAAAGAACCTTTAGCTTTAACTCCTTCTTTGATTTTATTAATAAAATTACTGGTTAAAGCAGGAACTGTAAGTAAAAAATTAGACTCTGCTTCAACCAAATTTTGAGGAATATTTTTAAGAGCATTCATTCCTCCGCCTCTTGCATCGACAAAATGCAATGAAAGTCCTTTTACTAAAGCAGTATAAATACCAACTGTATGCGCAAAAGAATGATCGGTTGGAAGTATGATTAATGTAGAAATTAATTCTTTGATTTTAAAAATATTAACCGCTTCGTGGCTATTAGAAAAGTAATTCAAATGTGTTAGCATAATCCCTTTAGGATTTCCAGTTGTGCCTGAAGTATAGGAAATTGTAACTACATCATTTTCTTTTATTTGCTTTTCAATTTTTTGAATTTTAGGTAAATTCTTGTTTAATATTTCTTTTCCTGATTTATATAAATCATCAATATAAATTAGTTGTTTTTCATTAAAATTATATTTCTTACAAATTTCTGATATTTTCTCAGATGGTTTGTCTAAAATAACTAATTGTAGAGATTTATTTTGGTAGTTTTTCCATAGACTGATAACTTTTTCTAAAGTATTTTCAGAGATGATAAATAATTTAGAATCAGAATGGTTTATTCTCACAAATATTTCTTCAGGTAATAATTTTATTGAAAGCGGAACAGAAATACCACCAGCATAAAGGGCGGCAAACTCAGTAATTATCCAATCATTTTTTGCTTCGGATAGGATTGCAACCTTATCTTCGTATACAACACCTAATTCTATAAATGCCGAAGCAATTTGTAAAGCCCTTTCTTTTGCTTCGCTAAAACTTGTTCGTACCCAACCATTATCATCTTTCTGACTCAAATAAGGTTTATTTTTATATTTTATTGAAGCCTTATTAAGCATTTCGAAGACTGTTCTTTTATTCATTTTTTAAGTTTTAATAGGGTTACTCAGTAATAATATTTTTAACACGTCCAACTTCACCTGATTCTAATTGCACTTTTATTCCGTGTGGGTGGTTTGCTGATTTTGTAAGAATCCTTTTTACAATTCCATCTGTTAAATTTCCTCTGCGTTGGTCATGTTTTTGAACAATCTCTACATCACTTCCTATTAAAATATCCTTTCTATTTCTACCGTCTTGTTTCATTTTATTCAAAATATAAATTTCTAAAAATCAATACTATCACTATTTATCATTGTAACCCATTTTCCCATTTTTTTTTGAATTATTTTAAAGTGATGTTCATCCTCGGGTGTGATAAAAGAAATTGCTTCACCAGGTGATTCGGCTCTACCAGTTCTGCCAATACGATGTACATAATCTTTGGGTGAACGGGGTAATTCATAATTGATTACATGAGGTAGAAAGGTAATATCTATACCACGTGCTAATAAATCAGTCGCAACCAAAACATTCAATTCTCCAGATTTGAATTTACGTAAAGTCTCTTTTCTTGCACCCTGACTTTTTTTACTGTGTATAGCTACTGCATCTATTCCGTTTTTTCTAAGTTTATTGGCAACATTATCAGCTTTATATACTGATGATGTAAAAACCAAAACTTGTTTTAGATTATTATGTTTAATCAAATAACGCAAAAATGGTCCTTTTTTTTCTTCTGAAATAAAATATGCCAATTGATTAATCAGATCAATATTATCATCATCTGATTCTATTTTAATAACTAATGGCTTGTTTAGAAGAACTTGATTTACCTTATTTACATCCTCGCTCAAAGTAGCTGAAAATAATAGATTTTGTCGCTTTTTTGGCAGTAGATCTAAAATACGATCTACCTCTTCTTTAAATCCAAGATTTAACATTTTATCTGCTTCATCTAAAACCAAAGTTTCAATATCAGATAGGTGTACAGCATTGCTTTCTACCAATTCTAATAACCTACCAGGTGTCGCAACCAAAATATTTACATTTTGCATTTTCATCATCTGAGGATTTATAGAAACACCTCCAAAAACAGCCAAGGTTTTAATTTTTTGTGAAAGTTTAGATCCAAAAAGCTGAAAAACTTCACCAACTTGAATTGCCAATTCGCGAGTAGGAACCAAAACCAAAACATTAACATGTCTGTTTTTAGATTTAAGGTTTCCTTGTAAATTCATTAAAATAGGTAAAACATAACTAGCCGTTTTGCCAGAGCCTGTTTTTGCAATTCCTAAAATATCTTCTTTTTCTAAAATTGCTGGAATTGCCTCTTTTTGAATTGGATATGGTTTTTTGTAACCTTCATTGTTTAATGCTTTTTGTAAAGAAGGAGATAAACCTAAAGAAGTAAATGGCATGTTTTTTAGTTTGTATGAATAAAATAAGATTGCAAATATACGGTAATTTAATTTTTTGTAGTTTCAATAAAAAAGATAGAAATATTTATGAATTTTTACTCCTCTATTTTTAGTATTTTTGTAATTCAAAAATTAAATAAAATGACGCTACCTAGATTTTTACTTGGTGATAATACTGACACACCTGATAGTATTTTTGTAATTCATACAGAATATCCACAATTTATAATCAATCTTGTTGATGATGAAATTGAATGGATGGATGATCTTTCAGGAGATGAAGAAGAATTATCGATTATAGTTGCCGAACTTATTCAGGATGCAAGTTTATTTTATGATAGAGAAATGGAGCGCTATACTGATTAATTCAGAGCTTAAAGTTATTTTTTAGATTTTCTCTTTGTTAATGATTTAGAATGAGCTACCAGTTCCAATTGATCTAGTTTAGCTTTTGCAGTAAAAATGCCATAGTTAATCGTGGCAATATTTTTTTCAATCTTATCAATAGTTCCCTTTGCATTTCCGTCTATTAACCTAACTTTATCATTTATTTGAAATTGATATCCTTCAATATTTAAAGCTTTTTCACGAACAATTTGTTCTTTTTTAATACGAATCTTTTTAACTTCAGGTAAAATTTCTTTTTCGGTTTCTTTAAGCTGTTCTTCTTTTATTCTTTGTTGGAGTTTTAGCTCTTTGTTTAATCTTGTACGTTCTCTTTTTGAAAGAGGTTTTTCTTTTTGAGAATTTATTTTTTTGTATTCCTTCTCAATTTTTTCTTTATTTATTTTTTCGTGTTTATCTTGCTCAATCATTGCCCATTTCACAAAATCTGATTGTAGTTGCTTTTTATTCTTAGTTTGAAAAAATTTATGAATAATTTCATTAGATTTTCTTCCATAAGTAAGCATTTTTTGATTGTTGTCATACAAATCTTGAAAGCTGTCAATTTTATCATTTATTTTTTCTTGTTTATTTACAAGATCAATAGAGCTCTCTTTAGCTTTATTCTTTTCTTTTTCTAAATTATCTGCTTTTCTTTGCAATTGTAAACGTTCTTTTTGCAATTTTGCAATGGTTTTGTCTAACCTTATTTTCTCTTTTTTAACTTTCTTTTTTGCTCGATTTATTAAGCTGTACGGAATACCATTTTTTTGGGCAACTTCAAAGGTGAAAGAACTTCCTGCTTGTCCAATGTTTAAATTGAAAAGTGGTTCTAAGCTATGTTGGTCAAATTGCATATTGGCATTTTTTACAAACTCCAATTCATTTGCTAGAACTTTTAAATTTGCATAATGCGTAGTAATAATTCCATAAGCTCCTTTTTCATAAAATTCTTCTAAAAAGATTTCAGCTAGGGCGCCACCTAATTCAGGATCAGAACCAGTACCAAATTCATCGATTAAAAAAAGTGTATTTGTATTACATTTTTTTAAAAAATTACGCATATTTTTTATACGATAACTGTATGTACTTAAGTGATTTTCAATAGATTGATGATCGCCAATATCGGTTAAAACATTATCAAAAAATGACACTTCACTTTTTTCATGAACCGGAATTAAGATTCCGCTTTGCAGCATAACTTGTAACAAGCCTATGGTTTTTAAAGTAATACTTTTACCACCAGCATTGGGTCCTGATATAACGATAATTCGCTGTTCTTTGTTTAATTCTAAAGTTTGAGGAACAGTTTTTCGATTCTGTTTTTGATTTTCTTCCCATAAAATTGGATGGTAAGAATCTCGTAAATAGATTTTTTTTTCTTTTGATATTTTTGGTAAACATGCATGGCTATGTAAAGCATATTTTGCTTTAGCACCAATAATATCCATATGAACTAAAAAATGCTGATAACCAATTAATATTTCATTAAAAGGTCTTATGTCATTTGTTAATTTTTTAAGAATTTTAATAACTTCTTCATGTTCCTCATAAGTTAAATTTTGTAATTCTCGTGCATATTGTAAAGTAGTTTCTGGTGCAATAAAAACAATACTTCCTGTTTTTGAACTTCCTAAAATAGAACCTTTAACCTTTTTTCTATGCATTGCCTGAACAGCTAAAACTCTTTGATTTTCTACAACAGATTCTTTAATGTCATCTAGATATCCAGATCCTGAATATTGGTTTAAAGCTCTAGTAAAACTCGCACCAATTTTACCTCTAACTGAATTTATTTCTTTTCGAATACTCTTTAAGTTTTCTGAAGCATTATCTTTTACTTCACCATGTTCAGAAATTATTTTTTGAATAATTATATTTGGTGTTTTTGAATATTCTATTTTTAGAGAAATTTGATAAAGTGCAGAGTATAAATCTTTAAACTGCTTGAAGAATTTTAGTAATAGATTTATGGATTCTGCTAATGAAGAAATTTTTATAAAAGATTCTCCTTCTAAAAAACTATCTTCAATTTTAAGTAAATGAATTTCTTTAGTGATTTCATCAAAATAATGATTCGGAATGCGATTATCGTTTGCAAATGAAGAAAGATATTCATCTGCTAGAGCCAATTCTGATAAAAGTATTTCGTTATTTGTGATAGGACTTAAATTACCGATTTCTTTTCTTCCCAAATTTGAAATACAATATTCAGATAGAAATTCTAGAACCGTAGAAAATTCTAAATCGCTTAAAGTTTTTTGTGTGATCTTATTTCTCAAAATTGTAATTTTGTAAAACACAAAAATAAGTAAATTTATTCTATGGAAGTGAAAATATCAGAAAGTTGGAAAACTGTTTTAAAAGATGAATATTCTAAACCTTATTTTAATGATTTAACACGTTTTGTAAAAGAAGAGTATATAGCACATGCTTGTTATCCAAGAGGTGCTGAAATTTTTAGCGCATTCAATCATTGCTCATTTGATGATGTAAAAGTTGTAATTATTGGACAAGATCCATATCACGGTGAAAATCAGGCAAATGGATTGTGTTTTTCGGTGCATGATGGTATAAAACATCCACCCTCACTAATTAATATTTTTAAGGAATTACAAACGGATATAAATAAAAAATATCCATCAAGTGGAAATTTAGAGCATTGGGCAGATCAGGGAGTTTTATTATTGAATGCTACATTAACAGTTAAGGCTCATCAAGCAGGTTCACATCAAAGAAAAGGATGGGAACAGTTTACAGATGTTGTTATTCAAAAAATATCCGAACAAAAAGAACATGTTGTTTTCTTACTATGGGGAGGATTTGCAAAAAAGAAAGGAGCAAAAATAAACACATTAAAACACCAAGTTTTAACATCAGGACATCCTTCCCCGTTAAGTGCTAACAGAGGGTATTGGTTTGGAAACAAGCATTTTAGTAAAACTAATACTTATTTAAAAAGTATTGGTAAAGAAGAAATATCTTGGTAGAGCTAATTCTATTATACTAATGGAAAGCTTAAAATTAGTATTTTATCTATTATTTAGATCTAATAAATAATTACCTAATTTAATTACAGTATCATCTCCATTTCTGTTTGTTAAAATAATAAGATTTAGATTTTTGTGGACTTTAATTTTTACACCCAGAATTTTGGTTCGAAATCATCTGCTTTAACCACAATATTCTCAAGTGCTTTTCCAATTTCATCTAATTTATCAGTTTCGATATTATCCTGTAACCACGGGAATAATAATTTTTCTTCAAATTTAACGTGTAGTTTTAACTGTTCTGACAATTCTAGGGCTTTTTTAATAATATTTCCATCTGAACTGTTTATTTCGCTTACTACAGAATTTATTTGTTTATGTTCTGCTAAAAATTGATTTCTTAACTCTGTATTTTCAAGATATTTAAGAAATAATTTCTCTTCATTTTTAAAATGATCTTCCAAAGAATTAGACCAAAAATGATTTATAAACTTTTTTAAG
>DAOUQH010000077.1 GCA_030625645.1 Flavobacteriia bacterium
AAAATGAAAATATCTTGAACAAAAAAGTTTTGCCATTTTTATTTATCAATGTTATTTTGATGGCTGGACTCTCAATAGCTTCTTTTTATTTTTATATTAACGATGGTATAGAAAAAGCCAGAACTGCAGTATTTATCATTATGGCTTTTACCCAACTATTCAACGTGTTTAATTTAAGAAGTATCCTCAAATCAGTTTTTGAAATAGGAATATTCTCTAACAAATACATCAACCTTGCCGTAAGTATATCAATATTATTGCTAATTCTGATTACTGAAGTACCTTTTCTTGCTAGATTATTTCATTTTAGATCACTTTATATAGTTGATTTTGTAATATTGTTTGCTCTTTCCTCTTTGGTATTGTGGGCTGGTGAGTTGTATAAATATTTTATTAGGAAAACTTCAAAAAAATAGTTCAAATCAAAAAATTTTTTAAAAATATCCTAGTAGCTAAGTATCATTAAAAATGATAATTACTTTAAAAGCCACAGCAAAATGTATTAATCTAATAGAAGACAAGTGTTCAGTTTTAACTACTTTTGAAGTTAATATTCTCATAATTGAAAATCACCACCATGCAATCAAAAATTTATTCCTTTTCTATAATCTTATTTTTTTTATTACAAAATATTCTGACTGCACAAAATACCTCTGATAAAAAAAATATCGATATCCAACATTATCAATTTGAAATAACTGTTAATGATACTACCAACGTAATTGAAGGGATTGCAACAATTTTATTTAAAGTAAAATCACCAATTGAGAATCTAAATATTGACTTTTCTTCTATAAATAGTACTGGGAAAGGAATGCTTGTGAAAAAAGTAATATTCAACAATAAAACTACTTCGTTCAATCATGAAAAAGAGCAATTAAAAATTCAAACATATACAACTTTATCTGATTCGCTTCAGATTTGCAAAATTATTTACCAAGGCATCCCTAAAGATGGTTTGATAATTTCAAATAATAAGTTTGGTGATCGTACTTTTTTTGCTGATAATTGGCCGGATAGAGCTCATAATTGGATTCCTTGTGTTGAAGATATTTCCGATAAGGCTTATGTTGATTTTATTGTAAAAGCGCCTAATTATTACCAGGTTATTGCCAACGGAATTATAAAAGAACAAGTGAATATTAATGATAATTACACACTGTATCATTACAGTTCAAAAAAACCTTTACCAACCGATATTATGGTTATTGGTATTGCAAGATTCGCAATTCAAAATTTAGAAAAAATCAATCAAATACCAATTTCTACTTGGGTTTTTCCTCAAAATAAAGACAAAGGGTTTTATGACTATGCACAAGCAACTGAAATATTGAATTATTATATTAAAAATATTGCTCCATTTCCATTTAGTAAATTAGCAAATGTACAGTCTAAAACTCGTTTTGGAGGTATGGAAAATGCAAGTGCAATTTTTTATTCAGAGAATTCAGTTACAGGAAAAAGAGATCAGGAAGCACTAATTGCACACGAAATTGCACACCAATGGTTTGGTGATTCGGCTACGCAAAGCAATTGGTCACATCTTTGGTTAAGTGAAGGTTTTGCTACTTATTTTACTAATTTATATTTCGAACATAAGTATGGAAAAGATAAATTAAATAATCGTTTAATCAACCAACGAAAAAAAGTAATTCGTTTTTCTGAAAGACAAATCACTCCAATTATTGATACAACCGATAATTATATGAAACTTTTAAATGCCAATTCTTATGAAAAAGGTTCTTGGGTACTACACATGCTTAGAAGAAAAATTGGAGATGAAATATTTTGGAATGGGATAAGAACTTACTATAAAAAATATCAATTCAGTAATGCAAGCTCTCAAGATTTTGAAAATATTATAGAAGATGTTTCTGGTAAAAATCTAGATATTTTCTTTAATCAATGGTTACATGGTATCGGTCAACCAGAATTAAATTTTCAATGGGAAAATGAAAAAGATCAATTAAAGATAACTGTAGAGCAAATTCAAAATACCTCTACTATTTTTCAGTTTCCGCTAGAATTAAAACTCATTTTCAAAGATGGTTCTTCCAAAATTGAAACAGTTGTAATCAAAAATAAAAAACAGCAATTTGCTATTACAATAAATACTCAGGTTAAAGATATTATTTTAGATCCTAATGTTTCATTATTATTTAAAACTGTTGATTAAAATGATAAAACAAAATGAGATTAAAAATTTTCTAGACGAAAAAGTAACCGAGTATAATAATCCTAAATTTATACTTAGTGATCCTATTCAAATTCCGCATCAGTTTTCATTAAAAGAAGATATAGAGATTTCTGCATTTTTAACGGCAACAATCGCTTGGGGGAAAAGAAAAATGATTATCAATAATTCAAATAAAATCATGAATTATATGGGAAATTCACCCTTTGATTTTATTATGAGTCATGATAAGAATCAACTTGATAGAATTGAAGGCTCGATACATAGAACTTTTAATTCTATAGATTTTAAATTCTTTATAAAATCACTTCGGAATATTTATAAAAATCACAACGGACTAGAAGGCATTTTTGAAAAACATGTACAGGAAAATACTTTACAACCTACAATTCATCAGTTTAAAAAGGTTTTTTTTGAGATAGATTATCCAATTCGAACTCAAAAACATATTTCTGATCCGCTAAAAAATTCTGCTGCAAAACGAATCAATATGTTTTTACGCTGGATGGTTAGAAATGACAATGCTGGAGTAGATTTTGGTATTTGGAAATCCCTTTCACCAGCACAATTATCTTGTCCGCTTGATGTACATTCTGGTAATGTAGCTAGAAAATTGGGGCTAATTAACAGAAAACAAAATGATGCTAAAGCACTTTTTGAACTCGACACCAATTTAAGAAGAATGGATCCTTCTGATCCTGTAAAATATGATTTTGCTCTTTTTGGCTTAGGAGTTTTTGAAGGGTTTTAAGCTAATTTTAAAATGTGTTGATTTAAAGATTAAACAATTTGAAAATAAGATTCATCTGATGAGTTAACTTGGGTTTATATTATTTGCTGAGTAAAATCTGTTAAATTACTTTATAAAAGTATAATGTAGCCTTGAGAAATGCTTAGATGAGATTTTGACTATTAACTATCAATAATTAGACATAAATATCATTTAAAATTGTAGCCAAACGCAAACCAGAAATATAAAGTTGTTTACGAACTATATTGAAATTTTGATAAGAGTAATTATAGGAAAGTTTTTCACCAATAGTAGCAGATTTGTAAACTTTTTCTGCTAGTTGATGAATTTCATCAGCCCATTGTTCTGTTGATCCGGATTGAATTTGTTTAATAGACTCTTTAGAATAATCAAATAAGTTATTTGAAAGCTCGGTGTAGCTCATGTTATAAGATTCAATCATCTGACTATCCCAAACTCTATGTAGGTTAGTTCCTTTATTAAACCATCTCACTTGAAAATCATTCCCTCCTTTATCTGATGCAAGTCCCACATGAAGAGGTTGATGTAAATCACCAACCAAATGAACAAGTAATTTTAAGTAAAAAGCTTGTTCTTCTTTATTGGTATTTTTATTTTTTAAAATCGAAATACATTTTTCAATTCCCATAACAACATCTCCTTTTGGATTTTTTTTTGAATTATTATAAGTAGTACCAAATGGATAATTTACATAATGCCAGGGTTTGAATTTATCATATTTTTTATCAGATTTTATATCATCTCCATAGGTAGAAACAAAAACCAAACTCTGACCATTTAATATTTTGGAGATGTTCTTTTTTGCTTTTTTTGATAAGTGATTATTTGCTACTTCCGCCACTGTTCTATGACCTGTTGGTCCCCAATTCGGACTCTTATTTGCATAAGAATTAATAAAGAAAAAACTAATAAAAACAAAAAAGATATATTTACTATTATTCATGATATATATATTATCTGACAAATTTAATAAAAAGCATGCAAAAACCAATAAATACCACAGGTATATGTATATACTATTTTCCACTACCAATACATGTAATATCTTAAAAAGTAGAGAGATTTAATACTTCTTATGTAAAGATTTTTTCACTTTTGAATATTTTCAATTTTTTAACTCCAAATATTATATGCTAAGTCCGAATGTGATAAATATATTTTCAGCATCTGGATTAAAGATTAATGCAGCATTTACTGGTAAGCTGAAAGAATCTGTTATTTTAATTGATTTATCGGCTCTCAATCCTAAATTGATAAAACCTGACCCATCAGTTAAATTATAAGCGCCTTTATCTCCAAATACTGCGCCTACAAAGAAACTTAAATCAATGCTGCTAATGGAAGTGTCGTAATTTGCTTCAATATAAGTTGAATAGGATTGGTCGCCATCTTCATCTTGATCTGCACCATAAAAATTGGTAGCTATAGTAAATCCTATTGGATTTTTTTTTGTAAAAGAATAAGATACCATTATTTCAAAAACATGACCTGTCGTATTATTTTTATAATCAAAGTAATCATTGAAAGCAAGATCTACAGGAAAGAAATAATCTGTAATCGTAAGTGATAAATTATCTAAAATAGAATAAGTAATATATAAATCAGCTTCTTGACCATAATTATCACCTCCTAATGAATAAGCTCCCCATGCTCCAAAAGCGAATTTTCCTATAGAATATTCTATATAGGGTTGTGCACTTGCACTATTTCCACCCAATTCAATACCTCTCCAAATATATCTTGATTGTAAATCTAAACCAATATCTAAAGAGCTATTTTTATCTTCTTCAATAATTAGATCTGTTTGTGCAGTAATTATAAGGTTTAGACTTAGAAAAAACGTAATTGCTATTAATCTTTTAGATAAAAACCGTAAATTTGTTTTCATGATAATTTTTATATTTTCTTATATTTAATAATTCAAAAATAGAGTAAAATATTTGATTCCTAACATTTTATAGGAATTGGTATAAATTTTATCAAAATACATATTTAACCCAATTTTTATGGGTGCAATAATTAGTAAATTTAGATAATAGATTTACTTTATTTGATACGTTAATTAAAAATATATTAAAATTGAAAGAATATAAAATAATAAAACAGACAGGTACTGCAATCAAATCTCAACAAGATTTTGAAGATCTAATTAATAGTTATGCGAAAATGAGATGGAAAGTAGTGAATTGTTTTACGCATCGTGGAATAATCAAAGCTTTAATTGAAAGAAAAAAAGAAGAAGATTAATTTTTTTATTATTGAATTTTTGTTTTAATAATTATTCTATCAAATAATAACACCATCTCTTAGTTCTAATTTTCTATCGGCTTGACTTGCTAATTCTCGATTATGAGAAACAATTATAAATGTTTGGCCATATTTATCACGCAATTCAAAGAATAAATCATAGAGATTTTGAGCAGAGTTAGTATCTAAATTTCCGCTAGGTTCATCGGCAAAAATAACATCAGGTTTATTAATAAGTGCTCTTGCTACAGCTATACGTTGTTGCTCGCCTCCTGAAAGTTCATTTGGTTTGTGCTCATATCTGTGTGAAAGTCCTAAAAAATCAAGAATTTCTTTAGCTTCTTTTTCTACAGTATTCTTATTTCTATTGGCAATAAATGCAGGAATGCAAACATTTTCTAAAGCAGTAAATTCTGGTAAAAGTTGATGAAATTGAAACACAAACCCTATATGTTTATTTCTGAATTTTGATAAAGCTTTATCGTTTAATTTTGTTAAATCTTGATTTTTAATATTAATTATTTCAGCAGAAGTTGGTTTATCAAGAGTGCCTAAAATTTGTAATAAAGTAGTTTTTCCAGCCCCACTAGGTCCAATAATTGCAACAATTTCGCCTTTTTTTATGTGTAAATCTACCCCTTTTAGTACTTCTACATTTCCAAAAGATTTATGAATATTTTTGGCTTTAATCATTTATAAAAATTTAGGGGTTAAATTACGTTTTTTTCAAATAACAACAATTACTATTTTCTTAAAATAATAATTGATCTAAACGTGTAAAGTTTAAATACCAAGTTTAATTCTTTAATTAGATAATTGTTGGATATTTATTTATATTATTTGAGAAAGAATTCAAGTCTTGAGAGGTAGTATTAGCAGTAGAATTTTTAGGAAACCAAGACCTTACTCTATTATAATCTAGATAATAAATAACCTTTATTGAAAAGCTGTGCCCAATGGGCTGGTCAAATAAGTTGGAAATATTATCCTGAAAATCTTGATCAGATTCACTATCAAAATTTAAAATTGAGTTCCTGTAAAGTGCAATTAACTGACTTCCTCTTGCAAATTCCCAAACATATCTTAGATCTAGATTCCAACTATTAAAATTAAGATTATTATCCCCCGTATATTCACTATCAGCTAATTCACCATCATCTTCCAATTCAAAATATTCATCTTCATAAGTTACTGGTGACCAATAATGGCGAAAAGCTAACGAAAGGGAAGAACGATCGTTAAAACTGTATTTAGCAGCAAGTGTATTTTCAATCTCAGCAGTTTCTCTTTCACCAAAAATAATGGTATCATCTTCCTGAGTTCTTACATAACCTAATTCGTGAAAATCTCTTTCAAGGTCGAATGAGTAATTAAATTGTAATTTATCATTAACGCGGTAACGTGGTGAAATTGAAAATGAATAATCGTTTTCATCATTTCCCATATATACTCCTCTACTTATTCCTAAATCAATGGCGAGTTTTTTTCTAAAATCTGTAGAAACCCATGCTCTAAATTCAAGTTCGGGATCTTGTAGCCAATATCTCCCTTCTGTTCGAGGTTCAAAATAGTCTTTTTGTTTTCCAATATTTGCACCAATATTACCACCAAATGAAATTTGTTTTTTTGTTGTTGCACTTCCAAATAATTGAAAATAGTTTCCAGTATATACATTTGGCTTATACCTTCTAAAGTACCCAGCCCATAAACCTATAAAAAGATTATTAAAATGTTCAGTAGGTTTAAAAATACGATAATTTATGTTTCCAGAAAAACTACTATAATTATTACGACGTTGAAACCCTAAGTCGTTCTTGTCATATTTTGTATCTGCAAAATCGTGATTCAAATTAAAACGAATACTTCCTTTTGTTTTACTAAAATATATATTTGAGGCAAATCCGGTTATGTTATTTTGATCTTCTCTTACAGTACTTGTACTCCCATCACCACTAAACTTATATGAATTTGCTTTGTTTGCCAGATTAAATACTAAGGAAGTAACATTGGCATCTCTAAAACTACCAGATCGTAAAACATTTGTGTTTACTAATCCTATTGATGAGTTTTTATTAAATTCCTGATCTAAAACCAAAACGTTATAATTGGTTAAAGGTTCTGTTATCATTTTTTCTTTTATAACGATTTCCTCTCCTTCGTTATTAATTGAATCTCTTAAATAAGAAGCAAAAGTTTCTTTAGTTATTGCGTTTAGAACAGCGATTCCTAATCCTTTTTTTGTTCTTCCAGTAACTTTAATTGCATTTAAAACATCAACTTCAGTTGGATTATTGGTCATTGTTAAATCGTCATCTTCGCCTACCAGATTATTCATATCACTATATCCTACTGGTCTATTACCAATCCTTCTTGAAAAGAAAAGATTACCTTTATTTAAAAGGTCTGCGCCTTCAATGAAAAATTGTCTTTGCTCAGCAAATCTTTGTTCAAAGGGGCCTAAATTAAGCGTTACTGCATCAAAGCCTGTTTGAGAAAAATCGGGCACTAGTGTAGCTATCAATGTAAAATTATCAGTAATTCCATATTTAAGATCGAGTCCAAATGCAAAATTCGAATCGGAATCACCATCATAATTATCATAAATATAGGAAGCAAAAGGAGAGAGACTAAGCCTTGTTGGAGGTTTAATATTTTCAATACCTGTTAAAATACCAGTATATTGTGATGTTGTTCCTTTGGTTTTATCAATTGGATTCCATGAATATATTTCACGTTTATTTTCAATACCTCTAAGTAAATTAAGTCCCCAAGTATAAGTGTCTTCTTTTGAAAATCTTAATGCCGAATATGGTAATTTCATCTCAACATACCAACCTTTATCATCAAAACTTATATTACTATACCAAACTTCACTCCAACTATAATCATCTCCGTTTGACGGAGAAACCTGTGCATCTATTTGAACTCCGGCTGCAGTTACTAAAAACATAAATTCATTTTGACCATCATTGTTTGGATTAATCATTATTCCAAAAGCATCAGAAGTACCAAAATTATCCCTTTCGGTTAATTGTTTTAAAATATTATCAGGATTTGATTCATACATATATGCACCAATGTAGATGGCATTATCATCATAAAGAATTTTAACTTCGGTTTTTTGTTCATCAGGTTCAGGATCACGATCGCCAGGCTCATACATTACAAATTCGTTTGCTGTTTTTGAAGTGTACCATACTTGTTCATCTAATTTACCGTCAATTTTTGGTGGTTTAGAAGTGCGAGTAGCTTTCATTTCTTTAATTATTCGAGATTCATCTTGAGAATATGAATAAAAAAAAGATAAAATAAAAATAGTGAGAAAAATATTTTTCATGAAATAATATATGGTCTAGTCAATGATATTAATCTATAAAGCGAATGTATTTAAAAGATACAAATTGTTATCTTAAAAAACAGTTAAACTATTTAAGAAGACGTTGTAAAATAAAAATTGTTACATATTTTATAAAAAAAATAAGATATTAGCTATGAGCTTTATTAATTAAAAGCTTACTTTTGTATAGTTTTTATTCAAAAAAATATAAGTATGAATTTACACGAATATCAAGGAAAAGAATTATTAAATAGTTTCGGTGTGAAAATCCAAAGAGGGGTTGTAGCCGATAACCATAAAAAAGCAGTTGATGCTGCAAAACAATTAGCTGCAGAAACCGGTACAGGATGGTGGGTAATTAAAGCCCAAATCCACGCAGGTGGTAGAGGTAAAGGTGGTGGAGTTAAACTTGCCAAAAGTTTAGAAGAGGTAGAAACTATCTCGAATAATATCATTGGAATGATGTTAAAAACACCTCAAACTTCTGCCGAAGGTAAAAAAGTTAACCAAGTATTGATAGCCGAAGATGTATATTATCCTGGTGAAAATGAACCAGATGAATATTATATGTCGGTTTTATTAAATCGTGGTACCGGTAGAAATATGATTATGTATTCTACAGAAGGTGGTATGGATATTGAAGCTGTAGCTGAAAAAACTCCTCATTTAATTTTTACCGAAGAAGTTGATCCTGCAACGGGATTATTACCATTTCAGGCTCGTAAAGTTGCTTTTAACTTAGGATTGTCAGGAAAAGCATTTAAGGAAATGACAAAATTTGTTACTTCACTTTACAATGCATATATAGGCTCTGATGCTACTTTGTTTGAAATCAATCCGGTTTTAAAAACTTCTGATGACAATATTTTAGCAGTTGACTCAAAAGTAACTTTAGATGATAATGCTTTATATCGTCATAAAGATTATGTGGATCTACGTGATTTACGTGAAGAAAACCCAATTGAAGTTGAAGCAAATGCTGTAGGTTTAAATTATGTTGACCTTGACGGAAACGTTGGTTGTATGGTTAATGGTGCAGGTTTGGCAATGAGTACCATGGATTTAATTAAACAATCTGGTGGTGAACCAGCAAACTTCTTAGATGTTGGTGGTACAGCTGATGATGAAAGAGTGGAAACCGGATTTAGAATTATTTTAAAAGATCCAAATGTAAAAGCTATTTTGGTTAATATCTTTGGAGGAATTGTTCGTTGTGATCGTGTAGCTCAAGGTATTGTTGATGCTTATACAAATATGGGAGGAAACATTAGAGTGCCTATTATTGTTAGACTACAAGGAACTAATGCTGAAGAAGCAAAAGTTTTATTAGATAAAAGTGGTTTAGATTTAATCTCTGTAGTTGAATTTAAAGAAGCTGCTGAGAAAGTTCAGGAAGTTTTATCGTAGATAATTATAAATAAAATTAAAATGCTGCTTAAAAATAATTTTAAGCAGCATTTTTTTTTGAATTAGCTCGTTTTTGAAAATTAAGAATTTAACTTTAATAAATTATTGCATTCGCTTTTTATTCAGTTTCTTCTACTGCTATTTCTATAGTTATTTTCATTCCTTTATTTTTTTTACTTATTATTTGGAATGAGCTATTAAGAGCTTTTATCCTATTAACAATATTACTTATACCCATCCCTGACGGATGTTCAAGTTCCTGATTGACATTAAACCCAATACCAT
>DAOUQH010000028.1 GCA_030625645.1 Flavobacteriia bacterium
TACTAATCTTTTTCAAATCTATATTTTTTGGGAATTGGTTGGAGCTTCTTCCTACTTATTAATAGGTTATTATTATACAAAACCATCAGCTGTTTCTGCTGCTAAAAAAGCATTTATCGTAACTCGATTTGCTGATTTCGGCTTCTTGGTTGGTATTTTGATTATAGGTTATTATACTGGTACATGGGATTTCCAAGAATTAAATAATCCTGAAGGTGCACCAATTCTAAATTGGGCATCTACTTCCTTTATGGGATTATCAGTAATTACATGGGCATTGATACTTATTTTTATGGGAGGTGCAGGTAAATCTGCTATGTTACCATTTCATATATGGTTACCAGATGCAATGGAGGGTCCAACTCCTGTTTCTGCTTTAATTCATGCTGCAACAATGGTTGTAGCTGGTGTATTTTTGGTAGCAAGGCTGTTTCCAATGTATTATTTTGTCGATGATGGATTTGCTCTGCAAGTAGTTGCTTATGTTGGTGCTATTTCTTCACTTTTTGCAGCGATTATAGCATTAACACAATATGATATAAAAAGAGTACTAGCATTTTCAACAATGTCACAAATTGGTTATATGATGTTGGCATTAGGAGTTTCAAAATATGAAGGACATGATGGTTTAGGATATATGGCTTCTATGTTCCATTTATTTACTCATGCGATGTTTAAAGCACTTCTTTTCTTAGGTGCTGGTTCTGTAATTCATGCTATTCATAGCAATGATCTGAGAGATATGGGAGGCTTAAGAAAGTATATGCCTGTTACACATATCACATTTTTAATTGCAGCTTTATCAATTTCAGGTGTACCATTTTTTGCTGGATTCTTTAGTAAAGATGAAATTCTAGCAGCAGCTTATGAAAATAATATGATCATTTATATTAGTAGTGTATTTGTAGCAGGACTGACAGCATTCTATATGTTTAGATTGTATTTTTCGATTTTCTGGGGAAAAGATGCTAAGTATAAGCATACGCCACATGAGTCGCCTATGTCAATGAAAGTTCCAATGATATTTTTAGCTTTTATGAGTATAGCTGGAGGATATATACATTTTAGTCATTATATTTCTGCAGATCGTGTACCATTTGAGGCACACTTAAATTACTCATTGGCTGCTGTTGCAACGACAGTTGGATTAATAGGTATTGGTCTTGCCTTTGTTTTTTATAAGAAAGAATCAAATTTACCTGATAAATTTTCAAATGCATTTGGTTCATTTTATAAATGGACTTATGACAAATTCTATTTCGATGAGATATATTTATTTGTTACCAAAAAAATAATTTTTGGATTAACAGCAGCACCAATTGCTTGGTTTGATAAAAATGTTGTTGATGCTTCAATGGTTGGAGTTGGAAATGTTACTGCATTAACTTCAGAAAAAATTAAAGGAATGCAGTCTGGAAAGTTTCAAGATTATGCAATGGGATTTATAGGTGGTGGAGTAGTAATTGCCATCGTAATATTTTATTTATGGATAAATTAATTTAAAACAATGGATATTTTATCACTTTTTGTTATAGTACCACTTTTAACTGTTTTAGCTTTAGTTTTTACTAAAGGGTTAAAACAAGTGCGTATAGTTTCTTTAATAGGAATGCTTGTACAGTTAGCTATGTCAATAAATTTGATTTTTGCTTACCTAAAAGAAAGAGCAGTTAATAACAACATAATGGTTTTTGTTAAAGACTATATGTGGTTTGAGCAGTTTAATATACACTACACAATAGGAGTTGATGCAATTTCGGTTGTAATGATTGTTTTAACTTCGGTAGTAGTTTTAGCGGGTGTCTTCATTTCGTGGATGGTAGATGATCTACCAAAAGAATTTTTTATATCATTGATTATTCTGTCATCAGGAGTTTTCGGGTTCTTTATTTCATTAGACCTGTTTACAATGTTTGTTTTTTATGAAATAGCAGTAATACCAATGTACTTATTGATTGGTATTTGGGGTTCAGGTCCAAAAGAGGATTCAGCTATGAAATTAACATTAATGTTAATGGGAGCATCAGCAGTATTATCCGTTGGTATTTTTGGAATATATTTTAATTCAAATGCAGATGGAGGTGCGTTAACCTTTAATATATTAGAAATTGCACAAGTGAATATACCTGAAGCAGCACAAAACTTATTTTTCCCAATGGTATTTATTGGGTTTGCAGTTTTAGGAGCTTTATTCCCATTTCATACATGGTCACCTTCAGGTCATGCTTCAGCACCAACAGCAGTATCGATGTTGCATGCAGGAGTTTTGATGAAGTTAGGTGGGTATGGTGTTTTTAGAGTTGCCATGTATTTATTACCTCTAGGTGCTTTGACTTGGTCTAATTTCTTTTTAGTTCTTGCTGCAATTGGAGTAGTTTATGGTGCCATGGGTGCCATTATGCAAAAAGATTTAAAATACATCAATGCCTACGCCTCTGTTAGTCACTTAGGTTTGGTATTGTTTGCTTTATTGATGTTTAATAAAACAGCTTGGAATGGAGCTATCATTCAGTCATTATCACACGGTTTATTAACAGCGATGTTCTTTGCTTTAATCGGAATGGTTTATGGAAGAACTCATACTAGAGATATTGATAAGTTAGGAGGTATTATGAAAGTATTACCATTTATTGGTGCAATTTATGTAATTACCGGTTTGGCTTATTTAGGATTACCTGGTTTTAGTGGATTTGTAGCTGAGATGAATATCTTCGTTGGCTCTTTTGAACATACTGATACCTTCCATAGAGTATTAACAATTCTTGCAGTTTCTTCTATTGTAGTTACAGCTGTATATATTTTACGAATGGTAGGTAAAATTATGATGGGACCTTTAGAGAATGAAGATTTTAAAGATCTACCAAAAGCTACCTGGTATGAAAAAGTAGGATTAGTATTACTTTTAATTCCTGTTTTAATAATTGGTATTGCACCATTTGGACTTAGTGAAATGCTAAAAGAAAGTATTGAACCGTTCTTAGAACGTTTATTATAAAAATTGATTAAAATGAACTTGGAAAGTTTTCTATTAATGCGTTACGAATTAGGACTATTAGCAGTAATATTATTGTTAATTGTCTTTGAAATATTTTCGTCTAAAAAACAAAAAGAAAATCTAGTTACTATATCTATTGTACTTTTTACAATACATACTTTAGTTGGATTTTTACCTTTAAATGATGGAAGCCTCTTTGGAGGAATGTTTAGAACAAATGCTCTTTTACATTTCTTTAAAAGCACATTAAATATTGGAGTACTAATCTTATTATTACAATCAGCTGATTGGATAAAAGAAAATGTTGTTAAACAAAATAAATCTACCGAATTCTTTATCTTGATATTTTCATCCTTATTAGGGATGTATTATATGATTTCTTCGGGCGATTTTCTTATGTTTTACATAGGATTAGAATTAGCTACTTTACCAGTAACGGCATTAGTAGCCTATGAAACATATAAACAAGAATCTGCTGAAGCTGGTGTAAAATTTATCTTATCTTCAGCATTAGCATCAGGAACTGCTTTATTGGGAGTGTCTTTTTTATATGCAACTACCGGTACTTTGTATTTTGATGCAATGGCAGAAGTTTTAACAATATCGAACTTATCAGTTTTAGGTTTTATATTTTTCTTTTCAGGTTTAGCATTCAAAATTTCATTGGCACCATTCCATTTTTGGACTGCAGATGTTTATGAAGGAGCACCAATTAGTATTGCATCTTTCCTTTCTGTAATTTCAAAAGGAGCAGCAGCAATTATTTTGATGATTATCTTATTTACAGTAATGAGACCTTTGATGCCTGTCTGGATAAAGATTATTTATATGGTTACTATAGCAACAATGTTTATAGGTAACTTATTTGCATTGAGACAAAAAAACATGAAGCGATTTTTGGCATATTCATCTATTGCTCAAGCTGGTTTTATTTTGTTAGGTTTTTTATCAGATGATCAATTGGGATATACTACTATAGTTTATTTTGTAGCTGTTTATATTTTTTCAAATTTAGCAGCCTTTGGTGTTGTACAAGCAATTTCTTCTGCTACAGGAAAAGAAAGTATGGATGATTATGAAGGGCTTTATCGTACCAATCCAAAATTGAGTTTGGTAATGATGTTGGCTTTATTTTCATTGGCAGGAATACCACCTTTAGCAGGATTTTTTGGTAAATTCTTCTTATATGCAGCAGCAGCAAGTAAAGGTTATTATCTATTAGTATTTATCGCAGTAGTAAATGCAACAATTTCATTGTATTACTATTTATTGGTAATAAGAGCAATGTTCTTAAGAAAAAATCCTGATGCAATACCTTTCTTTAAAAGTGGTATGTATATGAAACTAGGATTGATAATTGCCGTTATTGGTATTCTTGTAATAGGTGTGTATAGTCCAATTTATGAATATTTATATTCAATTAGTAATAGTTTTTTAAATTAATAGTTATGGTACTTGGAGGTAAACATGTTTTTGGAAGTATAGGTGATCAGAGAGTGACTTTTATTGAGAAAAAAATTGAAGGGAAGAGAAAAGATTTTTTACAAAAACTATTAGAAGCAAATGGTTTTGAAGTTGTTATTCAGGAAGAAAAAAGAAAAAGTGAAGAAGATCCCCAACTTTATACGATTGGTGTTACTGATATGACATTTAATCCAACTACTTTTATTTTTCAACGAAGATTAAAAACATTGGATGGTGAGCATATCGTTAATCAAGATTATTGGAATCAAAAATCTGAAGGTTCAAAACCTCAATATTGGAAAAATTCAAAATAAATTTATATTTATTTGATATTTTAAGAATATCTAATAATAATCACTAAGCTGCCAAATTATTTTTGGTAGCTTTTTTTATGGAAGATTTTTTTGAGGTGAAATCTGCAGTTTTAAAAAATGTAAATCAGATAGAATTTTAAATAAAGAAATTCCAAACTAAGCCAAATCTTACAATAAAATCACGATAAGGATAATTTGGTGCAGAATAATAATTATAACCAGTAAAATCTGAATTAATATGCTCAAAATTTAGATAAAACCTAGTTCTTCTTATCTCAGCATTGATAAAGAAATCAAACATTGGGTAACCTCCATATTCTTTATCATTTTGTATATAAAATTCTGAGATTAATGGGTTATAAGCATTCATATTATATTTACTAAAATAGGTGAAAGTTATACCTACTTGAAGATGTAAGGGGTCGCCTTTAAATATTCTATCTTCAAAATAAAATGAATTTCTGGTAATAAAATCAGGTACATTAAAAACACTACCTCCTGAAGATACATTTTGATAAATAAATGTATTATCTAAAGCAAATTTACCAAGCCTAAACTCTTTACCAACCTTTAATTTCAAATAACTTACATTTTCTGTTGATTGCATTGCAATAGCTTGTTCACCTCCATCTGGAATTCCAAAGTAAGCATAATTATCAATTGATGTAAGCTCTACAGAAGCATCTAGCCACTTTTTAGAATCTATTGCAAAATATAGATTTGTAATTTGTTCATTTTTAAAATTATTATACCAGTTATAGTTTTTGTAATCACTTTGATACAATAAGAAATTGAAATTTGGTGATTTTGAATTTGTATATGCTTTTGCAACAAAAGATGTTAAACTATCAACTTTATAAGAAGCAGCTGCAACGATAAAACTACCCTTGAGGTCATCGTTCAAATTTGTAGAAGCTTCAGCACGTAGATTAAATTTATTTAAGTTTGTTTGCCATTCTGCACCAACAGCAAGAACATTTTCAGTCAAAATATTTGGTATAACGCCATCTTCATTTATATGAATACTATTATAACTGTAACTATAGTCAAAATCACTAATTTTCATTCTAAAATTACCTAAAACATAAGGAGAAGTAAAATCTACATAGATTTCATTATATAGCGAGGTATATTTTAATCTGTCGTCTATCTCAGATACAAATGCACCTCCAAAATATGAATTTGCAGAATTTTGATGGTATTCATAATGTTTTCGTTCATAATTAAAGATATGTCCGACTCTAAAATTTGATAATTTTCTGTTTGCAACAGAATCTTTTTGTTGCCAAATCTTAAAATTATGGTCTAAAAAATAGCGATTTCCACGTAGAACATTTTCTCCATCAGTAAAATTTGTAACCAACCTTTCTCTATCTGAGAAATTTGAATCTCCACTTTCAAAATTTACAATAGCTTCTTCTGTTAGTCCTCCATTTTCATCATTTTTTAAATTTTGCGCAGCTATATGAGATTTAATAAAATATCTTTTATCTTTTGTATGATAACTCAAGGTCATTCGCAAATTAGATTGGTCGCTTAAAATATTTCTGTAATGTCCCAATGATCTCATTCCTTTAAAAGCAATAGATGCATTTAATTGTTTGGATGTATTAAAAGTAAACATACCTTCCATAACCTGACCTTGATTCATGCCAGTTCGGTATGATAATTCAGTTGTTGGGGTTGGTACTTCATAATATTTAACATCTTCAACTTCGTAATAATTAAAGTGTTTTGCTCTTTCGCCTAAGGCAGGGTATAGAGAAACTTTATCAAAAGAATAAGCCAAATTGTTAAATGCCTGCCCTTGGTTGCTCATAGGCATCAGTTCAATGTTATCTTTTCTTAAGAAGTTGAATTTATAATATTTAGAAATGGTCAAAGTTGTATCAACAAAAGTAGTGTCATTTTTATAATCAATAACTTTAAAATCAGAATAATGAGTTTTTTCAGAAATCTTCACTTTAATTTCTTCTCTAAAATTCAAGCTATCTGTACTATTTTGCTCAAATCGATTACTCATATCAATTGATGGGTTTTGCGGAAGCTTAACCTGAGAGTAAGCAGAAGTAGCTAATAATAAAAAAAATAAAATTGTAAAATATTTTTGCATACTCACTTTTTTCAATTAGCAAAGGTAAAATTTTTAAGGGAATAATTTTTAAAGAATTTGCTCTTGATTTATTTTGAATTTTTAACTTTGAATTTTATCTTTTATATGCTAAAACAAAACCATTCTAAATTCAAATTTGAAGTTGGAACTGACGAGGCCGGAAGAGGCTGTCTTGCAGGACCTGTAGTTGCTGCTGCAGTTATTTTACCCATTGATTTTCAGCATGAGTTTTTAAATGATTCAAAACAGCTTACAGAAAAACAACGTCAAATATTAAGACCAATTATTGAAAAAGAAGCACTGGCTTATGGAGTTTCGTTTGTTTATCAAGAAGAGATCGATAAAATTAATATTTTAAATGCTTCTATTTTAGCTATGCATTATTCAATTGAGAAGCTTACAATAATTCCTGAATTTATAATTGTTGATGGTAACAAGTTCAAGCCTTTTAAAGAAATTCCACACGAGACTATAATAAAGGGTGATGGGAAATATTTGAGTATTGCTGCTGCTTCTGTTTTAGCAAAAATCTATCGAGATGCTTATATGGAACGAATTCATAAAGATTACCCTGAGTATTATTGGGAAAAGAATAAAGGTTATCCTACTAAACAACATCGGGAAGCCATTAGAGAGTTTGGTGTTACTGTGCATCATCGAAAATCATTTCGATTATTACCTAATCAATTGAAATTAGATTTGTAATATTGCATTCCTTTTTTCAAAGATTAATTACTCAAAACTCTTATCAAAATGATTAAAAGAAGCAAAGCGGTTATTCCAAAATTGATTATTCACAAAGTAGGAAATAAATTTAATGATACTCGTAATTTATTTTCAGAAGAACCTGTAGTTTTCGATGAAGATAGTTACAATTTAATGCTTCCATTTCTATTAAAACCTTTTGGAAATGTAACCGAAAGTTTTAGATTTCATCATCATGCTGATATGAATATGAATGAGCTTTTTAACTACAGTAAAAATATTTTTTCTGAAGAAAAAAACTTTGCAGAAATTTCAAAAAATATTGTAAAGCATTTATATGAGCAATCTAATTCAGCCCAAATTAAAACTGGTGATGTAATTGTTGTTCTTTTTGAAGATATTGAATACAATGATATTAATACCAATGCTTTGGGAATTTTTAAAATTGAAAATAAAATTGATTTTTTTCAAACATTTGTAGATGGAGAAAATATTGATGTGATGGTGCAAAAAGGAATTAGTACAAAAAAAATTGACAAAGGTTGCTTGATTATTAATTACACGGATGATGAGGGTTATGTAGTTTTAAGTGTTGATAATAATAATTATGATGCACAGTATTGGATTAAGCATTTTTTAAATATAAAATATGCCGATGATAAAAATAGCCATACACAGGCGTATTTGGAAATGTGCAATGGTTTTTCGAATGAAGTTTTAAAAACAGATTATAATACACAAGAGCATAGTAATTTTTTAGCAAAGACAATTGATTTTTTTAAAGAAAATGATACGGTAAATATCCATGATTTTAAAGAAGAGGTTTTTGAAGAAGATAAACAAAAACAACTTTTTGATGATTACAAAAATATATATCAAGAGGATAGAGATACTTTAATTAGAAACCAGTTTCATGTTTCGGATGTTGTTTTAAAAAAGCAAAAACAAAAGCTTAAAACCGATATAAAACTCGATACAAATATTCAAATAAAACTAGATATTGATGCGCCAGATGCAGCCAGCGAATATTTAGAATTGGGTTATGATGAGGATAAAAAAATGAAATTTTATAAAGTATATTTTAATGAGGAACAGTAATTATTGGTATTTTTCATTTACCCTCTTTTAATTGTTTAATCTTGATGTTAAAAGCAGCAAATAATAAAGTCATAAACGGACTCAAATAATTAAATATCGCATAGACAAAATATTCACTTACACTAACACCCAAAACGCCTGATTGGTAAGCTCCACAAGTATTCCAAGGCACTAAAACAGAAGTTACCGTTCCGGAATCTTCTAAAGTTCTACTCAAGTTTTCAGGAGCTAAACCTTTTTCTTCATAGGCTTTACTAAACATTTTCCCAGGAACAACAATAGCTAAATATTGATCGCTTGCTGTAACATTCAATACCAAACAACTTGTAACAGTACTTGCAAATAATCCAAATACAGAATCAGCTAATTTCAATAAAGCACTACTTATTCTTGATAATGCCCCAATTGCCTCCATAATACCACCAAAAACCATTGCACATATAATTAGCCAAATGGTTCCCAACATTCCGCTCATTCCCCCAGAAGAAAAGAGATCGCTTAATTGTCTATTGCTTGTTTCAATAGTAACATCAACAGTAATAGCGTCCATTACTCCTTTATATGCTGATTGAAAAGTAAGAGTATCTGACTTAGCAATGCTCATTACGATATCTGGTTGGAAAATTACAGCAAAAACCCCACCTAAAAGTGTGCCAATTAAAAGTGCAATTAAAGGTTGAGTTTTATTTACAATTAGTGCAATTACAATAATTGGCACTAAAAATAACCATGGTGTAATATGAAAGGATTCCTTAATTGAATTTAAAAACATTGCAGTATCAGCTTCACCGGTAGTATCGATAGTGAATCCTATAAAGATAAAAATTATTAAAGTGATTGTTATTGTGGGTACGGTAGTAATTGCCATATATCGAATATGAGTAAAAAGATCGGTTCCTGCCATTGCAGGAGCCAAGTTTGTAGTGTCTGACATTGGAGACATTTTGTCGCCAAAATATGCGCCAGAAAGTACTGCTCCGGCAACCATTCCAAGAGGAATTCCAAGAGCTTCACCTATACCGATTAAGGCAATGCCAACTGTAGCTGAAGTTGTCCATGAACTACCAGTTGCCACTGATATTATAGCACAAATTATAATTGTAGCTGGTAAAAATATTGTAGGATTTAAAATTTTTAATCCATAATAAATCATGGTAGGAATTACACCACTAATTAACCATGTTCCTGCAAGTGCTCCAACAAACAGAAGAATAAGAATTGCACCGGTTGTTGATTTTAAATTGTCAGCCACTTCATCTATCATTTTCTTATAGGTCACTTTATTGAAAAAACCTACTATTGCTGCTACTGCTCCGCCTAAAAGTAAAATAAATTGATTAGAGCCACTTAAAGCATCATCTCCATAAACAAATACATTGTAAGCCAATAAAATTACAAGTACGATAACAGGAGTTAAAGCCTCCCATATATTTAGCTCCTTATTTTTAATAATATTGGTATCCATAGATAATCAAGAATTGTACATATAAATTGAATTGTAATGTTACGTAAAAATGATGGATTTAAAAAATAGAAATATAGATAATAAGAAGCAGTACACCATGCGTTAATATTTTAGATTTTTATCAAAATCTAGTTTAATTGATTTTTTTATATATTTTTAAAAATATTTATCATTTTTTTTAAGAAATACGCAACCAATTGACTTTTTTACATCTAATATAAAAAATAGACTCCCCCGCTATGATTATTGAAAAAAAAATATTAGAATATTTGCATGAGAACGATCGTGGTCGTTTTATTGATGTTTCTTCTGTCAATTTGAATTATGATGAATTAAAATCATCTGTAGAGAATTTGAATAGTAGAAAATTTATTGTTCTTGAACAGAATAAACCAAGAAATTTTGAAGCTTTTGGAATTACTAATAATCGCATTAGAAAGATTAATGCTAAGATTAATTCCAGAGGTGAAGAATATTTATTTTGTTTAAATAATTCTGGAAATGAAAACTGTAGAAAATCAAAAAAGAATCGCTTTTGGAAATTGGCTTACTTTTTTGGATAAAAATATTACTCTGAATTAATGTAAAAAGCTGTTCAATTTATTTTGGCAGCTTTTTTTTGCCATAAAAAACCCGTTTAATAATATTACTAAACGGGTTTTATTAAATTAATTAACTAATCTATTATTTTCCACCTTTAAGGAAATCTTGCCAAACGTTAAGTTCATCCCAATTTCCTTCATCAGCCAATTTTGATTGGGCGGCCCAAGTTCTAGGATTATGTACAGTATATGCAGGTCCTGCATTATCTAATACTTTTTGTAAACGAGGTGTTATAGCTAAAGCTAATTGGGCAAAACTCCAAATACCATCATTATTTAATAAACCTTTAATTTTTGGTCCAATCCCTTCAATTTTGGTAAGATCATCTTTAACTGCATCTACTGCCGCTACAGGTGCTACATAAGTTTCATCATCACCTCCACCAAACAGTTGTTTTAATAGCCATCCTAAAAGTAATCCTAATAAGAAAGCTCCTAAAAGCCACATTAACCACGGCCAAAATACATCCGAACCGTCACATGCTGTTGTGTTTATTGCTAATTTTAACATAATTTTTAATTTTTAATTTGGTTAGTTTATTTTACTTCAATTTCTACTCTACGATTTTTTTGTTTACCTTCTTCAGTTGTATTATCTGAAATAGGTTCTAATTTACCAACTGATTCTGTAGTAATTTTGTCTTCAGAAACACCTTTGTTTACAAGATAATTCTTAACACGATTAGCTCTCTTCATTCCTAATTCATAATTATACTCTTGATTACCATCTGCATCAGTATGACCTGTTATATGAGCTAATGCTCCAGTTTTTTTAAGTTCTTCAGCAAGATTATTTAGATAATTCACTACATTTCCTCTATCGATTTCTTTTGTGGTATCGTACTTAAAGTAAATATAAGCTTTATCATGTAATTCCGTTACATGTTCATTTCTTACAACAGATTTAAAAAGCGTATTGTGTAGTACATCATTAAAAGCATCATCGCAGTTACCAGCTGATCGAGCACTTAGTTCAATATTCTCAGTTTTCAACTTATCTAAGAATAATTCTTTTACTTTTGCAGCTCTTGAAAGCCCAAGTTCTTTGTTTTCTCCTTCAAAATAAGGACCAACAATTAATAATTTTTCTCCCTCATTAACAGAAGATAAAATTTCGGATTTTTTCTCTGCCCATGCTTCGCTTGTAATTGGATTATCTGAATTACAATCAAAATATAAAGGGCCATGTTTTACTTCTACTACAGTTTCAGGACAGCAGGCTACATTAGTTTTGTACCAGTTCCATCCAAACCATACCAATAGAAGAAATAATAGGAAAGTTAAAAACGCTAATATTTTTTTCATTTTTAAGGTTTTTGGTTAGTTAATTTTGATTAATTAATGTAAAACTACTAAAATATATTTGAATTTCAATAGTCTACATTAAAAGATTGCTTTTTAATACATTAAAAAGCAATCTTTTAAATAAATTTTTTATTAGTGAGACTAAGTTTTGAAGAGTTTTTAAAACAAACTCAAAAATGTTAGTTGAATTAATCACACTTATTTTAGGTGTTAAGGTTAATACTTCAACTCTTGTAGCACGATTCTTAATAATTGGATTCAGGGCTTGTAATTAGGTTTAATGCCTTTTATTTTTAGAAACCAATAGTTAAAGATGAAGTTATTCGATAATCCTTTTTATTGATATCAGCTGGTAGTGCATCTAAATTTTCTTGGATTGAATATTGGTAATTAAATTCTGAATTATCATAGGCAAAATCTAACTTAACATTTCTTGAAAATTTAATCCCCAATCCTAATGAATATCCAGTAATATCATCTGATGAAGTTGAATTATTATAAGGACTAGCTTCAAAATGATAGCCTCCTCTTAAACTAAAATTTTTCATTTTCCATTCAGTTCCAATATTATATGAAGAGGTGCTTTTTAATTCAGAATTCAAATATTGATTATCTGATATAAAACCTCCTGTAGGCTTTAATTCGGTATCTGTATAATCACGATAGATATAGTCAAAACTTATCAGTCCGTTGTTTCCAAAAACATAAGCCAAACTACCTGTAAATTTCCCAGGAGTTGTAATTTTATAATCATAATAATTAGGATTACCCTCTGTGTACCAAATATCGGGACTATTGCTAACAATAATTTCGGTATCGCCTGCTGATAGAACTTCTCCTGTTTCTTCATCTGTAACCAATATAGCTATTTCGGTTACATCATACCATACTGGACTTTGATATGATAATCCTATTCTTACATTTTGCATAGGTTTAATTATTGCACCAAAACCAAAATTTACTCCAGCTCCACTTACATTTAGATATTGAGAGTTGTATGCATCTAACAAATTACCATTTCCATCATTATTATATTCTTCATACACAGTATTTTGATCAAATTTTAAATAATAAGTTCCGATTGAAAAACCTAAGTATAACAAATCTTGATACTGAGTTGCAAAGCTAAAAGATAGTTTATCATTACTTCCCCAAGTACGATTTGAAAAGTATTGTCCATCAACATAATCATAATATACATTATTATCTAAATCTTCATCAGTATTTAACCAAGGATCATCAACAAAATCGGGAACACCACTATTTCCTTCAACAAAAAAAGAATTATCAAAATCATTTACTAAGGTATAATTTATACCAAAAGCAAATTTTGTAAAACCTGAAGAATTATAACTTTTTACTATAGAGGCCATTCCAACTTGCGTAAAATTAAAAGTATCATCGCTGTTGTTAATTCCACTTCCATAAAATGAAGAGTTACTCTCCATATTTCTATAACCAAAAGTTGTTGTAAATTCAGTTTTATTATAAACTGCTAATCCAGCAGGGTTCACTTCAACTGCAGACATATCAGCACCGAGAGCGCCAAATGCACCACTCATTCCCATATATCTGGCTGTACCATAATTACCTTCTGTTGAAAATAGAATAGCTAAATCACCATATCCTAAAGTTTGAGAATTCATTAAAAATGGACTCAAAAAAAGTGTGAAAAGTAATATTTTTTTCATATTAAAATGTTTAATAATTTAATTATAAGAGATGTGCATTTGTGTTTTATCTAATTCCACTTCGTCCAGAGGATGCTCTACCTGAACTACTACTGCCTCCACTGTAACTACTACCCGAAGAGCTTCTTGAATTACCAGAACTTCTTGAATAATTACTTGAACTATTATTAGATCTGTTGGAATTATTATTCCTAGCGGAAGAATAACTTTTATTAGAGTTAGATTGATTTGTATTAGAATTTCTTGAATTCTTTTTAGTGCTTTTAACCTCTCTGTTTTCTCTATAATTACTTCTTTTTACATCAGAATTCTTGGTAGTAGTACGATTTGATCTTACATTATTGCTATTTGAAGTTCGAGAAGAATACCTATTAGGGTTAGTATAAGTTACTCTATTATGACTTGAAACATTTTGATTTCTGGTTACTGCATTTCGTTGGTTATTAAATCTATAATTAATAGGAGCTGTACGAACAACTACAGTTTTTCTAGGTCTGTTTACACTTCGAGAATTACTTGTACTTCCTGTGCGGTTTATTGAAGCCTGATGTCTTCCACTACTTCTTCTTACACTACTACTACTACTACTACTATTTCCACTACTGCTACGATTATAACTTCCACTATTGCTGTTATAACTTCCTCTATTACTAGGCGAAGATGACCTTCTCATTGTTGAATTACTACGATTATAAGTACTGTTAGTTGAATTTGAAGAAGGTGTTGATCGATTATAATTACTCGAATTACTTGTAGATCTTCCTACTCTGTTAGTACTGCTTTTTGTAGATGAAGAACGATTATAAGAGCTAGAACCTCTTGCATAATATTCTGCATTTGGTCTAGGGGTATAACGGTTTGAGTTATATCTATTTGAAGAATATCTTTTACCATAAGTATGATTTCCATAATAAGGTTGATTATATGGCGGTCTGTAATATGGAGGATAATAGTAAGGAGGTCTGTAGTAAGGTGGATAATAACCTCCGCCATACCAAGGATTATATCCCCAATAACCTCCTCCATACCAAGGGCTATATCCCCCCCAATATTCTCCTCCTCCGTACATTGGATAATAAGAACTACCATGCCAAGGGTAGCCCATACCTATCCCTAAATGTAAATTAACTGAAACATTATCATTATATCCCCAGGAAGGATTACCATTAGTATAGTTGTCTATATAAATAGTGTCATTTTCTGAGTAACCTTCATACTCATCAACATCAGTAAAAATATCTTCTTGATATATTTCATATTTATCAGATTGTAATTCAAAGTAGTTTTTTTGAACCGTAGTAGGTTTAGAATCTTTAATTACAATTACTTCTTTGTTATTATTACTTGCATAAATTCCATCATCATCATAAGTACTTTGTGAAGTGCTACATGAAATTAAGCTCATTAGAAATAATGAAATCAGTGATATGGTATAGTAATTTGATTTAATGTGTATATTTTTTTTCATATCAAATTTATTTTTATTGTGCAATTTAATAAATTACTTAGCTTTGCAACAAATTATATTTTTCGGTATACATAAAGCAATATTTATGCCAAAGATTTTCACATTTTTTTAACATGAGCAAAAAATTAACACAAAGAAGTCAGGATTACTCTAAATGGTACAATGAAATTGTTACAAAAGCAGACTTAGCTGAGAATTCAGGAGTAAGAGGAATGATGGTTATAAAACCTTATGGCTACGCTATTTGGGAAAAAATGCAAGCCGAATTAGACAGGATGTTTAAAGAAACCGGTCATGAAAATGCATATTTTCCTTTATTAATTCCTAAATCATATTTTAGTAAAGAAGCGAGCCATGTAGATGGTTTTGCCAAAGAATGTGCTGTAGTAACACATTATAGATTAAAAGAAGGAGAAAATGGTGAGGGTATTGTAGTTGACGAAAGTGCTAAACTGGAAGAAGAATTAATTATTCGTCCAACTTCTGAAACTATTATATGGGATTCATACCGTAAATGGATACAATCTTATCGTGATTTACCATTATTAATTAATCAATGGGCAAATGTAGTACGTTGGGAAATGCGTACACGATTATTTTTACGAACGGCTGAATTTTTATGGCAAGAAGGACATACTGCTCATGCAACAAAAGAAGAGGCAGTAGAAGAAGCTTTGAAAATGCATGGTGTTTATGCTGATTTTGCTCAAAATTTTATGGCAATGCCAGTAATCAAAGGATATAAGTCTGAAAGTGAAAGATTTGCAGGAGCTTTGGATACTTATACAATAGAAGCATTAATGCAAGATGGTAAAGCATTACAAGCAGGAACATCACACTTTTTAGGTCAGAATTTCGCAAAAGCATTTGATGTAAAATATGTATCTAACGAAGGTAAGCAGGAATATGTTTGGGCAACATCATGGGGTGTTTCAACTCGATTGATGGGTGCACTTATAATGACACATAGTGATGATAATGGCTTAGTTTTACCACCAAAACTTGCTCCAATTCAAGTTGCTATTGTTCCAATATATAAAACAGATGAACAATACGAGGCTATTTCAGCTAGGGTGGAAGAGATGGTTAAGGAATTGAGAGCAAAAGGTATTTCTGTAAAATACGATAATCGTAAGACACATAAGCCAGGTTGGAAATTTGCAGAATACGAATTAAAAGGAGTACCTACCAGAATTGCCATTGGTCCTAGAGATCTTGAAAATGGCACAGTGGAATTAGCAAGAAGAGATACTTTAAGTAAAGAGATTGTTAGTCAAGAAGGTATTTCAGATACGATTTCAAATTTATTGGAAGAGATTCAAGATAATTTATTTAAAAAAGCAATAGATTATAGAAACGATCACATAACTGAAGTGAATAATTTTGATGACTTTAAAGAAGTTTTAGAAAATAAAGGAGGTTTTATTTCTGCACATTGGGATGGTACTACTGAGACAGAAGATGCTATTAAGAACCAGACAAAAGCAACAATAAGATGTATCCCTTTAGAAACTAAAGAAGAAGAAGGAATTTGTGTCTTTTCGGGTAAAAAATCAAACAAGAGAGTGCTATTTGCAAAGGCATATTAAATTTTTAAAAAAAAAATAAAAAAACACTTGCAGAAAAGAATATTTGTTTTATTTTTGCACTCGCTTTTGAAAGAATTAATTCTTGATAAAGTGTATCCCTGGCCCGTTCGTCTATCGGCTAGGACGCCAGGTTTTCATCCTGGTAAGAGGGGTTCGATTCCCCTACGGGCTACAATTTTAATCTCATATGAGGTAAATAACAATAAAATTTATTACAATGGCAAATCATAAGTCAGCATTAAAGAGAATCAGAGGTAACGAAGCTAAAAGACTTAGAAATAAGTATCAACACAAAACTACACGTAATGCTATTAAGTCTTTACGCGAAATTTCTGTAAAGAAAGATGCTCAAGAGCAATTGTCTAAAGTAGTTTCTATGGTAGATAAATTAGCTAAGAAAAATATTATCCATGATAATAAAGCTTCAAATATAAAATCAAAATTAGTAAAGCACGTTGCAGCTTTATAGTTTTAAGTTTTTATAAAACATATAGAAGACAGTCATTTGACTGTCTTTTTTTGTTTACAATCGAAAAATAATTTAATTACCATTCGTATATTCTATCTGCATCCAAGCGAATTAAAATAAATAGGAGTAATGTAAATCCCCATAAAGAAGATCCTCCATAGCTAAAGAAAGGTAATGGAATTCCGATGGTTGGTAACAAACCGATTACCATACCAATATTAATCGCAAAGTGAAAGAAAAATATTACAACTACAGCGTAAGCATAGACTTTGCTGAATTTTGATTTTTGTCTAGAACTAATATATAAAATGCGAAGTAAAAATGCTAAAAACAATAAGACAACAAAACTTGTGCCTAAGAAACCCCATTCTTCACCAATAGTACTAAAAATATAATCGGTTTGTTGCTCGGGTACAAAGTCACCTTGAGTTCTATCTCCTTGCAAAAATCCTTTACCTGTTATGCCTCCTGAGCCAATAGTTTTAATGGATTGGGCTGTGTTATAACCAATACCTTGTAAATCTGATTTTTTCCCTAATACAATATCAAATCTATCTCTATGTCTTTGCTCAAATACATTATTATAAACATAATCAACACTAAAAATAAATAAAGCTGCAAATAAATAGATAACTAAAATTCGCATCCAATTCCTTCTAAAAATTTGTCTATTATAGAAATATAAATATGCAAAAAATGTACTTATTAAAGCAAATGCAATTAGAATAGATATACTATAGCCAAAATATAATGTTAGCAAGAATAGAATTATGGCAACAAAACCGATAATGATATAATATGCGGGCAAACCAAATCTATATAAAACAAAAATTAGAGCTCCGTAAACTAATGCTGAACCAGGATCAGGTTGTAAAGTAATGAGGATTGCAGGAAATAAAATAATTCCGAATGCTTTGAATTGGGTTTTTAATATTCTTAAATCTGTTCCTCGTTCACCTAAATAATTGGATAAAGCCAATGCTGTAGCAACTTTTGCAAATTCTGAGGGTTGTAATCCGAAACTACCAAAATTATACCAGGAAGTTGCTCCATTTATATTTCTCCCAAAGATGAATAAGCCAATTAATGATAAAATAGATACTAAATAGAATACTCCTGCATATCTTTCGTAAAATTTACTGTCGATTGCAAGAATAAAAAAAATCAAAATAACACCCAATAATATAAATAGCAATTGTTTGCCATATTTTAAAGAGGTGTCAAATGCAAAAATCTGACCCTCTACATAGGTGGCTTCATAAATACTTAGCCATCCTAAGAAAACAAATAGGATGTAAAAAAGGATTAAAATCCAATCTGCACCTTTAAATATATTATTATTCCTTCTTCGCAACGTACAACTCTGTTTGTAATTGATTCGTATATTCTTCTTCTAAACTTCCTTCTAATATTCTATTTTCCAACCACTCTCTTTTTACTTCTCCCGTTAAATATCTTTCTATCATTAAACTTGCTATAGGAGCAGCCCATCTAGAGCCCCAATAGCCATTTTCTACAAAAACTGCAATAGCTATTTTTGGATTATCTTTTGGAGCAAATGCAATAAAGATAGAGTGATCTGTAAATTGTATTCTTTCTCCATTTATTC
>DAOUQH010000133.1 GCA_030625645.1 Flavobacteriia bacterium
CAAAATTGCTGCAATAAAAGCTGGAAGTTCAGAAGAAGGAAACAGGGCAGCTTCTTCTCATACCGGGGCAATGGCAAATTCTGATGTTTTTACTGAAGCCTTGTTTCATAAAGCTGGAATTATCCGCTGTAGCGGAAGAAATGAATTAATTACAGTTGCCGGAATTTTGACACAAAAAGAATCGAAAGGAAAAAATATTGCAATTATTACCCATGCAGGCGGTCCCGCAGTAATGTTAACCGATATCTTATCAAAAAATGGTTTATATATTCCGCAATTAATTGGAAAACATAGTAACAATTTATTAAATGAATTATATGACGGTTCATCGGTTACAAATCCTATTGATTTTCTTGCAACAGGTACCGCTGAGCAATTAGAGATCATCATAGATTATTGTGAAAATAAATTTGATACTATTGATGCCATTGCTGTTATTTTTGGCAGTCCGGGATTATCATCTGTTTACGATGCTTATGAAGTATTGAACAAAAAGAATAAAACTTGCGAGAAACCAATTTATGCAATTTTACCTTCGGTTGTAAATGTAAAAGATGAAATATCTGATTTTATTTCTAAAGGAAATATTGCTTTTACCGATGAGGTTTTATTTGGTAATGCACTAGCGAAAGTTTATAATAACTCAAAGAACGAAATAGACAATTCACAAAGTATATATATTGATATTCAGTCTGTTAGAGAAATAATTGATACTTTACCAAATGGATATATACCTACAGAAACTGCAAATGATTTGCTAAAGTATGCAGGAGTTAATTTTGTAGATCAATTTGAAGCGAAGAATAAAACCGAGCTTTTTCAAATAGCTAAATCATTAAAATATCCTGTTGTGCTAAAAGTAGTCGGTATTCTACATAAATCAGATGTTGGCGGTGTTATTTTAAATATAAAAAATGAAGAAGAGTTACTTTTAAACTTTAAAAGACTGATGCAAATAGATGGGGCAAAATCAGTTATTATTCAACCAATGAAAAAAGGTATTGAACTTTTTATTGGTGCTAAAAAAGAAAATATTTATCCACATATAATTATGTGTGGATTAGGCGGAGTTTTTGTTGAGATTTTAAAAGATATTAGTGTTAAAATGATTCCCATTTCTAAAGAGGAGTCTTTAAATATGATTACAAATTTAAAAACTTATCCAATTTTAAAAGGTATTAGAGGCCAAACAGGAATAAACATTGAAGAATTTGCTAAAATTATTAGAAAAATATCAATGCTATTACAAATTGCTCATGAAATTTCTGAATTAGATATAAACCCATTATTGGCTTTTGAAGATGAAATTATTGCTGTAGATGCTAGAATAAAAATTGAAAAATGAACAAGAAGTAAGGAGTAAAGAGTAAGGAAATTAAAATTTCACTACTTCTCCTTTACTTGCTGAAGAGTCACTTCCAATATAAAAATTTGTGTGTTTAGGTATAATTCTTTTAGAAATATTTTGAAGTTTTACATCTTGAAAACATTTAATCATTTCTTTATAAGACATAAATGCACTATCAAAGATAACAACATCAAAACCAGCTATATTTAGTGGGATTTTAGTGCTTATTTCTGCTTTTTTTGCTTGTGATTTCTGTTTTATTCTATGAAATATCTCTTGATTATCTCCTATAAAAAATACTTTGTCATTACTTTTAATTCGATTATTATCGGATTCAATTTTTTCTATAGATAATGAAATTGATTTAAAAACAGTCAGTGTTTTAATTCCCAAATACATGAATAAATTATAAAATGGATTTGCCTTAAAATGCTTTTTATAAAATATTTGCATTGCTCCGTAAAAATGCTTGAGATAAGAAATGTCTTTTACTGTACTTTCACCTTTATAATGAATTATTGCAGTTGACCCAAAATAATAATTTTGATAACCTTCATTTAATAATTTATAACTCAAATCAATATCTTCTCCATACATAAAATAATCTTCATCAAAACCACCAATCGATTGATATCTCTTGCGTTTTAATAGCATGAATGCTCCAGTTAAAATTTCAACCTCAGCATTTTCATTTACAGATAGTTGATTTGCATAATAATTTTCTGAATTTCCTCTAATTTTTTGATTTGCAATTCTCACCGTTGGAACATTACGCTTGCTTTCTGGTAAAAAGCTACCAGTTCCATCGACCATTTTCACACCTAAAGCGCCTAAGTTTTTTTGTTTATCAGCAAAATGAAGAATTTTATCAAAAGTATCTTCAGCAACAACAGTATCTGGATTTAAAATTAAAACATATTCTCCCGTTGCTTTTTCAACACCTTGATTATTCGCTTTTGAAAACCCAACATTATTATTATTTGAAACCAGTTTTACAGTTGCAAATTTTTTAGCAAGCATTTCACAAGTCTCATCAGTAGAATTATTATCAACAACTATAATTTCGGCAGTAATATTTTTACAAGCCTCATGTACACTTAACAAACATTGCTCTAAAAAATAGGACACATTATAACTGACAATGATAATGGATAACTTCATTAAAATGACTTTAATTTTTTATAAAAATATTGATTTTTTAAATTAAATAAGCTTTCTGCCTTTGAAATTGATATTTTAAAAATTAAAATATGTAAATTTAACCAACTAATATATAATACAAAGTGAGTTATTAAGGAAAGCAACTATCTAAATGAATATATTTGTTTTGACAGAACAAGTTGTGGTGTATTTAACAAAAACTGTAACATTTATTTAAAAATAGAACCTATTGAGAAGAAACTAAACAAAATGTGATGCGACTAAAAACTACCTTGTTCCCTCTAATAGTAATTTTACACCTATTATTTGCCTGCAAGCCAAATGACCAAAAAAGTAATTCGATTGAGGGAATTTGGAAATCGGTCGGCTACGGAAAAATTTTAAAGATAGATTCTACTACCTACAAATACTTCGATATAACCAGTATTTCTTGTATACCATCAAAACAAGGTGACCTTTCCAAAATAAAAAACTCAATGGAATTATCAAATGATACTCTTGCCGTAAAAAGAGGATATAGTGTTTATTACTATTCAAGAGTAAATGAACTTTTCGATTTGTGCAATCAAAAGGATACAAAAGCTAATAACCCAATACACAATTTTGAGGTTTTTGCAGACACCTACAAAGAACATTACGCTTACTTTGGGCTGAATAATATTAATTGGGACAGCCTATATTCAACTTCAAGAAAAAAAATCAACTCAAGTACCACAGAAATTGAATTGTATTTAGTTATTAAAAAAATGATTGATAGCTTAAAAGATAATCACGGCTATATTGAACCAACAGACAAAGTTTACGAATTAGCCGAGAACCAAAATAATGCAGATGAAAAAGCAGAGCAGCAGAAGGAATTTGGCGATTTCGAAATTGCAGGACTTGTTGCTGAACATCATCTAAAAGAAAACCTCACAAAAGATTCGTGGCTTGTCAAGTGGGGAAAAATGGAAGGCAACATTGGTTACATTCAAATCAACGCAATGTGGCTGTTCGCTGACTTAAAATTATCTGATAATCTTATTCATGAAAATGGTTTTGTCTCAACTTATGTGAACGAATTTAACAAACTAAACTATGCCGAGCAAGTCGAAATGGAAGTCGAGGGAATTAGTTCAATTATGGACAAGGTAATGAATGACCTTATCGAAACTAAATTTATTATTATAGATGTTCGATTTAACGGTGGTGGGCAAGACGAAGTTGGATTAGAGGTATTGAGACGTTTTAATACGGATAGACGGCAAATTGCTTCAAAGAAAGCAAAACATAAAAATGGCTTCACTAAGAAAACACCAATATATTTGGAACCCGCCGAAAAACCATATACCAAACCTATTTATCTATTGACTTCCCAACAATCTGCGAGTGCTACGGATATGATGGCGTTAAGCTCAATGGAATTGAAACAACTAAAGCGAATTGGTTCTCATACAAACGGAGCAATATCTGATGCTTTACAAAAAACATTACCGAATGGATGGTATCTTTCACTTTCAAACGAGGTGTACACAGATAATAATGACAAGCATTATGAAAACATAGGAATTCCAGTAGATTTTGAACTGAATTATCCCGAGGACAGGCAAACATTTTTCAGAAGTGTAGCCAAAGATTTAGAAAAAGACAAAAGGAATATACTGCAAGCTATTGAGAAGCTACAGAACGAATAAAAACGAACCACAACACGGTGTATAAAACATAGATAGTAAGTACTAAACTAATGGTAAGTGCTTAATTTGCAAAATGAAAAACTCATTCAGATATTGTTCAGACTAATACCCTTATTTACTCTAAAGAAAATAATAAATCAATAAAATAAATATTAATGATTGGTATCGTTGGCGGAATAGGCCCTTTTGCTGGAATAGATTTACTCAAAAAGGTATTTAATAATACTATGGCAAATAGTGATCAAGAACATCTTGATATAGCATTATTATCTATGTCTTCAAAAATTGAAGACCGTACGCAGTACTTGATTGGTGAAGTAAAAGTGAATCCTGGACTTGCTATTGCAGAAGTGCTTCTGAAATTAGAAAAAGCGGGAGCTACTATTGCAGGAATCCCTTGCAACACAGCTCATTCAGAAAAAATATTCAATGTCATTCAACTTGAATTAGAAAAAGCCAAAAGTAATATTAAGGTTTTAAATATGATAGATGAGACAGCCTTTTTTATTGCACGTAACTATACAAGTATTACCAAAGTAGGCGTGCTATCAACTACTGGAACATACAAAAGTAAAATATATACTTCATCGTTAAAATCAAAAGGATATGAAGTAATAATTCCTTCACTAGAAATGCAGGAAAATTTGATTCATCCTGCTATTTATCATCCAGTTTATGGTATCAAAGCAACATCAAACCTTATTACTCAACAAGCAAAAGAAAACTTATTAAAAGGTATCTCTTTTTTAAAACAGCAAGGCGCTCAAGCTGTAATTCTTGGATGTACAGAAATTCCATTAGCTATTACAAAGCCAAAAATCAATGGTTTAATTACCATAGACCCCACTAATGTTCTTGCGAGAGCCTTAATTTTTAAAGAAAATCCTAAAAAATTAAAGCCACTTTAATAATTTATTATGTCTAAAATTCTAATTACACTATTTACTTTCTTAATTTTTTCCTTTTATAGTCAAGCTCAAAACCGATCAAGAGTTAGAGAACTAGGTAT
>DAOUQH010000054.1 GCA_030625645.1 Flavobacteriia bacterium
AAAATCAAATTTCAAAAGTGCTCCGGTTCCAAAAGAAAAACCAAATGTAAAACAAACTGAAATAGATTTTATAGATATGCCAAATGCGGTTCAATCTAATATTTCACTTACGAATAATGTTGATCTAAAAATGAAAGATCCAGATTATCATTCGGTTTTAATAGCAAATAAAATTCTAGGAGGAGGCTTTAATAGTTATTTGAATATGAATCTTCGTGAAGAGCATGGTTATACTTATGGAGCGCGTTCTAGTGTAGGAGCTGATAAGTATGCATCTCGTTTTAGAGCAGGAGCTTCTGTTAGAAATGAGGTGACAGATAGTGCTGTAGTGCAAACATTAAAAGAAATTGACCGCATAAAGAAAGAACCAGTTGATGCTGCTGCTTTAAAGAATGCTAAAGCTAAATATGTTGGTGATTTTGTGCTAGCATTAGAAAAGCCTCAAACTATAGCTCGTTACGCATTAAATATCAAAATAAATGATTTGCCTGACGATTTTTACACTACTTATTTAGAAAAAATAAATGCAGTTTCTAGTGAGGATGTAACACGTGTAGCAAATAAATATTTTAAATCAGAAAATGCAAGATTCGTTGTAGTAGGTAAAGGAAGTGATGTTATAGAAAATCTTGAAAAAACCGGAATTCCAATTAAATACTATGATAAATATGCATCAGCTACAGAAAAACCAAACTATGCTGTGGAAATGCCAATTGATATTGATGCAAATAAAGTATTAAATAATTATATTAATGCTATAGGTGGAAGAGCTAAATTGGATAAAGTAAATTCTGTATTGATGAAAGCTGAAGCTGAATTACAGCCAGGAATGGTATTAAATATGGAGATGAAGAAAACTACTAAAAATCAATTTATGCAGGATATGAGTGCAATGGGAAATTCTATGAGTAAACAAGTTCTTGATGGAAAATCGGGTTATGTAGTAGCTCAGGGTCAAAAGAAAGAGATGACTGCAGATGAAGTTAAAAAAGTTCAGGCTGAATCTTCACCATTTCCAGAGGTTAATTATTTAAGCCAAGATGTAAAACTTGAGAAAATAGAAAATGTAGATGGTGAAAATGCATATAAGATAAAAGTATCTGATGAACTAACTGTTTATTATAGTGTTAAAACTGGTTTAAAAATCAAAGAATCTAGAAGTGTTGGTACTGCAACTGCTTCTATGTTTTATGCAGATTATAAGGAAGTAGCCGGAATTAAGTTCCCATTTAAAATGACGCAAACAATGGGACCTCGTAAATTTGATTTTATTGTAAAAGAAATTAAAGTAAATGAAGGTGTTACAGATGCTGATTTTAAATAATCTTTTTAACTTTTATTGTAAAAAAACCAAAGCTTGTAGCTTTGGTTTTTTTGTTTAAATCATAAAGATTGAATACTATTACTTTCATGGAGAACTTTATATTAACTAAAGACATCTAACACTCTTTCCAAAGCCATTCCTCTAGATGCTTTTATCAAAATAGTTCTATTTTTAATTTCAGAGTTATCAAAATTATTTTTAAAATCATCAAAGTCATTAAATTGAATAGTTTTATTCGAATTTCTTTTAATCTTTGAAAAAGCTTTACCAATCAATATTAGTTTATCAATATTAGAGTTTTCAGCTTGTTTTACAATAATTGAATGTTCGAGTAATTCATCTTTTCCAATTTCAAACATATCCCCTAAAATTGCAATTTTGTTTTTAGCTTTGAGTTGGATTAAATTATCTAAAGCAACTTTCATACTAGCAGGATTAGCATTATATGCATCTAAAATAATTTTATTTGATCCTTTTTCAATTATTTGAGAACGGTTGTTTACAGGAATATAGTTTTCAATGGCACTTTTAATTTTTTGATTAGAAACTCCAAAGTATTTACCCATTGCAACTGCTGTTGCAATATTGTGATAATTATAAATACCGATTAATTGACTGTTAATTTTGATATTTTCAGATTTTAAATTTACAAAAGGATCTGCATCTATAAATTGGATAGGAAAATCACTCTTTTCATCACCAAAAGTTATAGTATTCAATTCTTTTGAATTTTTAATTTGAATTGAATCGTTTGAATTGATAAAAGCGATTCCTTCATTCTTTTTTAGGTGTCTATAGATTTCCGTTTTTGCTTTAATAACACCTTTCAGGCTTCCAAAACCCTCTAAGTGAACCTTTCCAAAATTGGTAATGTAACCATAATCAGGTAAAGCAATATTACATAGAAAATCGATTTCATTTGGGTGATTTGCACCCATTTCAACTATACCAAATTCAGTATTTGGTTTCATTGAAAGTAGAGTTAAGGGTACACCAATATGATTGTTTAAATTTCCTTTGGTTGCTACACAATTATATTTTTTGATCATAACAGCATTAATCAACTCTTTGGTTGTAGTTTTGCCATTACTTCCGGTTAACGAAATGATTTTAGCATCTAATTGTATTCGATGGTATTTTGCCAAGTTCTGCAATGTACTTAAAACATCCTCTACTAAAATGGTTCTATCATCAATTTTGTATTTTTTTTCATCAATAATTGCATAGTTTGCACCATTATCTAAAGCATATTCAGCAAATTTGTTACCATTAAAATTTTCGCCTTTAAGAGCAAAATATATACTGTTTTTTAAATCTTTTCTTGTATCGGTTTCAACTTTATAATTTTTTGAGTATAAGTTGTAAAGGTCTTTTATATTCATAGCATAAATATAAAAAAAAAGGCTCAATATCTTATTTGATATTGAGCCTTTTAATTAGTTAATTAAAAATCTTTATTTTGATTTTCTTCCTTCTTTTCTTCTTTTAGCGTAAGACATCTGACCTAATTTATCTGTCGCACATCTAAATCCAATATAATTAGTTGCCATGTATTGAGGTAAATATCTACGTTGAGCAGGGTCTAGCCAGTAAGCTCTATCTTTCCAAGAACCACCTTTATAAACTCTGGTTTTATCACTAATTAAAGTTGTACGATTTTTAGTATCATATTGTTGTATAATCAAGCCACTTTCACCTATTTGTCTAGGTATTTTTGGTGAATTGTACATTCTTGGTTTAACATTATCTTCATCATCTCCTGAGTAGTATTTACTTGTTGAAGCTAAATCACCATCTCGGCTATCTACGTTGTAAGCTTTTTCATAATTTCTTCTCATAAAAGCATCACGTTTTGTAACTGGTACATATTTGATACTGCCTGGAAGATCTTTGGGAATTAATTTTCCGTTATCTAAAGTGTCGAATTCTACAGTGTTATAATCTACTACAACTACATTTCCATATTCGTCTATTTTCTTTTTTGTGAACACGTTACCTCTATAGTAACTAAAATCGTTTGCATCATTGTCAATTATTGGTCGATATACATCGGCAACCCACTCAGATACATTTCCACTCATATCAAATAATCCAAAAGCATTAGGTTTATATGCTTTTATTCTCATAGTAATATCAGCACCATCATTACTCCACCCTGCTAGTCCACTATAATCTCCTTTTCCCTGTTTGAAGTTTGCTAATTGATCACCTTTGTATCTTCTTGAATCTTCACGTGTAGTGTTACCATTCCAACTATATTTCTTACGACCTCTAATTGAGTTGTATACTCTATTTTCTACTAAAGCTTTAGCTGCATATTCCCATTCTGTTTCAGTAGGTAGTCTGAATCGTTGTTGAATAATACCATCAGATATTTGAACGTGACGTCCGGTAAACGAACCTCTATCCACTTTTCCTTTTTGAGAATAATCTTTAATTCCTTTGTCGTAAATTGTAGAATCACCATTAAACAATAAATTAGGATTAGCAAGATAAGTTTCTGTATCAAAACGATTTCCACCTTCAACAGTTAAAGAATCCATTTCAAATAAAGGATTTAAAATACCTTTTTTCATTAAGATACCTTCATTTACTCTATCTGTTCTCCATTTACAGTATTCTGTAGCTTGGATCCATGAAACTCCAACAACTGGATAATCGGCGTAAGCTGGGTGTCTTAAATAGTTTTCGGTTAACAATTCATTAAAACCTAATGTATTTCTCCATACTAAAGTATCAGGTAATGCACTTTGGTAAATCTTTCTATAAGTATCATCTGATGGAGGAAAAACTCTTTCTAAATATTGTAGGTAAAACACATATTCTCTGTTGGTTACCTCTGCTTCATCCATATAGAATGAACGTACCTGTTGTTTTACTGGAGTGGTATTCCAATCGAACATTACATCATCTTGAACACTACCCATGGTATATGTTCCCCCTTCAATAAGTACCATTCCCGGAGGAGGCCCTTGCTCTTTGTAATTTGAATTGGTTTGAAAACCACCGTATTTAGGATTGTTATATTCCCAACCGGTCAATGATGAAGTGCTTTTACTACTTTTATTACAGCTAGCAAAAAGTGCTGCTGCCATAATTAAAAGTACTACCTTGTTACTGTTAAACATTTTCATAATTTTTTGTTTGATTATTTTTTTTGAAATAAAAACATTCTTTAAAATCTGTAAAGGTCAATTTTTGTATTATTTTTGACCCCTAGTTCATGTATAACGATTGTTTTTTTTCTTTATTATATTTTTTGCTATAAAAAATGATTAATATATATTGTTATATTTTAATATGTTTATTTTGAGATACTTTACTTATATACTTTTTTTTATGTTTTTCTCATTTGGTTTTTCTCAAAAAACCGAGATAAAAGAATTCAATTTAATTTGGAATGACAATGCAAAGTTTATCTTAAATTCTGGTAAACAAATAACTATTCCTTTAATAAACAATCAGTTGATAGATGAGAATAATCTTCCTCAATTTGCTTATATATTTAACGCAAATAAAGGCGCAATATTACATAATTACAAGTTAATTAATGTTAAATATAAAACTCTTTCTAAAAGTAATTTAACAAATTTACCAATAAATCAAATTCCAGATACATTAAAAAGCTATTTTAACATAAGTAGAAGAAGAAATCAGCATATTGGAGTGTTAAAACTTACCCCTCTAATAAGGGATGGAAGCCAAATTAAAAAAGTTATTTCATTTAGTTTAGAATATCAAACAGTTTATAGTAAAAGGGAATCAAATAATAAGCAAGTGCCACCGCCAATTTTTACTGATAATTCTGCTTTGTCAACAGGAACGTGGTATAAATTTGCTGTAGATACAACGGGAATTTTTAAAATTGATAAAACTACTTTAAATAAGATAGGGGTAAACACTACAAATTTGAATCCTAAAAATATACGAATTTATGGAAATGGAGGAAATCTTTTACCTCAGTTAAATAGTGATTTCAGGTATGATGATCTTCAGGAAAATGCAATTTATGTTGATGGTGAAGCAGATGAAGCTTTCGATAATGGAGATTTTATTCTTTTTTATGCAAAGGGTCCCGAAAGCTGGAATATAAATGCTTCAAGGTTAGAATTAACCAAACATGTAAATAATATTTACAGTGATAAAGCTTATTATTTTATTACGGTTGATAAAGGACAAGGAAAAAGAATAGTTCAAGAAAATCCAATAGAACAATCAGCAGATCAAATTATTTCTACTTTTCAAGATTTTTTGGTTCATGAATTTGATAAAAAAAACTTATTTGCAAATGGGCAACAGTGGATGGGGGAGGATTTTAGTTTTAATGAAACTCAAAATTTTCATTTTGATTTTGACAATATTGATGGTAATAATGATTTATATGTAAGGGTTAGAGGAGCAGCCATTTCATCTATAAGTTCAAATATGCAGATAAGTGTGAATGGGATTAATTTAGAACCATTAAATTTTAGTGGAATATCTTCAGGGTCACTAAGGTTAGCAACTTCAGCCGAGACCTTGCAAAGTGTTCAAACTAACAGTAGTAATATAGATATAAAAATTGTTTACAATAATGGGGCAAATCCGTCTGCAAAAGCATATTTAGATTATATTGAGATTATAGGAACAAAGGGGTTGACGGCTTTAGATAATCAGTTTTCTTTTAGAAATTTTTCTACAACAAACATTTCTTCAGTTTATGAATATAAAATTCAGAATAATAATAATATTTATCAAGTTTGGGATGTAAGTGATTATATAAACCCTAAAATTATTTCAAAACAATCTGAAGGAAGTGATTTTACTTTTAAAAGTTTTGGAAGCATAAACCCAAAGGAATTTATTGTAATTAATGAAACAGATTATTTTACTCCAGAAACTTTAGATAATAATCAAGTTGAAAATCAAAATTTACATAGTTTACAAGATATTGATTATTTAATCGTTACTCAGGATTATTTAATGTTGGAAGCACAAAAATTAGCAGATTATCATGAGCAAAACTCAAATTTTAAAACAGCAGTTGTAGATATAGAAAAAATTTATAATGAATTTGGTTCTGGTTCACCAGATCTAACTGCAATTCGTGATTTTGTAAAATTTTTATATTTAACAGCTTCTACGGAGAATACCAGAATAAGATATTTAGCTTTATTTGGGGATTCTTCATTTGATTTTAAAGATAGGATTACTGATAACAATAATATTGTACCAGCTTTTCAATCATTTGAAAGTTTTGACCTTGCTAGAGGTTATGTAACGGATGATTATTTTGGGATGGTAACCGATGATGATGGAGGGTTAAATTTTTCAGATCAACAAGATGTAGCAACAGGAAGATTTCCTGTAACTTCTACTTTTGAAGCAAAAGTAGCAATAGATAAAACTTTAGCATATTATAATATGCAATCTTTTGGAGATTGGAGAAATAGAGTCACTTTAATAGCTGATGATCCAGATAAACCAGGTGAATTTATATTACAACAAACAGTTGATTTAATAGCTCAAGATATCGATGCAAATAAACCAGTATTTAATATAAAGAAAATATATTGTGATGCCTTTTCACAAGAAACTTCAGCAGGTGGTGAAAGATATCCAGATGTTAATATCGCAATTGATAATGCTGTTGAATCTGGAACTTTAGTTCTTGATTATTTTGGTCATGGAGGAGCAGATGGATGGGCTAATGAAAGAATATTAGAAGTACCACAAATTCAAAATTGGAAAAATATAAATACTTTGCCTCTTTTTGTTACTATTACCTGCGAGTTTTCACGTTTTGATAATCCATTACGTCCAACTGCCGGTGAATATGTTTTTTGGAATCCACAAGGAGGCTCTACAAATATGATTACAACAACTAGAGAAATTTTTATTAGTGTAGGTCAAAGATTTAATCAAAAGTTGATAAAGAAATTATTTCAGTTTGAAGGAGAAGATTATACAATTTCAGAAGCATTATTAAATACTAAAAATGAATTTACCACTGCACAAAGATTTTTTGTTTACAATTTTGGCGATCCTGCTATGTATTTAGCACAAGCTAAGCCAAATGTAAAAATTACTAAAATGAATGGTGTAGATATTAGTCAGAGGCTAGATACTTTAAAGGCATTATCAAAGGTGCAATTTGAAGGAGTAGTTACTGATATTTCAGATAATATTTTAAGTGATTTTAATGGAGAAATATCAACAACAGTTTATGATAAAGCTTTGGATAAAACTACTTTAGATAATGATAATTTTGGAAGGACAATGGATTTTACTTCAATTGAAAGTAAAATATTTAAAGGTAGAGCAAGTGTTAAAAATGGGACTTTTAAATTAGATTTTATTGTACCAAAGGATATTCGAATAGCTTATGGAAAATCAAAGCTCAGTTTTTATGCCGATGATAAAAGTTTAGATAAATCTGGTTATAATCTAGATGTTTTTATTGGAGGAATTGATTCAAATGCGCCCGAAGATACTGAAGGTCCTGGTATAAAAATTTATTTGAATGATGAAACTTTTATAGATGGTGGAAATACAAATGGTTCACCATTATTATTAGCAGTTTTGAATGATGAATCGGGAATTAATACTTCTATAACGGCTGTGGATCATGATATTATTGCTATATTAGATAATGATGATGCCAATCCTATAATTTTAAATGATTATTATGAAACAGAATTAGATAATTTCAAAAAAGGAAAAGTTAAGTATCAACTACGTAATTTAGAGTCAGGAATGCATCAAATTAAATTCAAATGTTGGGATACTTACAATAATTTATCTATTTCTACGTTGAATTTTGTTGTAGTTAATACAAATGACTTGGTTTTGAGTAATGTTTTGAATTATCCAAACCCATTTGTTAATTACACTGAGTTTTGGTTTAATCATAATAAACCCAATGAATTATTAGAAGCGCAAGTGCAAATTTTCACGATTAGTGGTAAATTAATTAAGACCATAAATCAAACTATACAAACCTATGGAAATTTGTCTAGAGAAATAAAATGGAATGGTTTGGATGATTTTGGCAATAAAATCGGAAAAGGTGTTTATATTTACAAGCTGAAAGTAAAATCATCGCTTTCTGAAGAAACAAGCGAAAAAGTAGAAAAATTAGTAATATTACAATAATTAAGTTATAATACCTTATTAAATAGTTGATTCAATGAAAAAGTTAAGCTTACTAGTCCTAACGTTATTCTTAGGTACATTATCAAGTTATGCACAGGAAGAACCAAATCCAATTCCTGTAGCCGCACCATTTTTACTAATAGCACCCGACGCTAGAGCAGGAGGTATGGCTGATATTGGAGGGGCAACATCTGCAGATGCAAATTCATTACATTATAATGCTGCAAAATTTGCATTTTCAGATTCTCAATATAAAATAGGTGTTAATTATACTCCTTGGTTAAGAAATTTAACAAATGACCTTTTTTTAGGGAATATTGTATTCTCAAATAAGATTAATGAAAGAAGTGCCTGGGCAGCTAGTATGAATTATTTTTCACTCGGAACAATTGATCTAACAGATGACACAGGTTTGGTTATAGGAAGTGAAAATCCGTATGAATTGTCAATTGATGGAGCTTATGCACTAAAATTGAGTGAAACATTTTCAATGGGTGTTGCACTTAGATATATTCGTTCAGATTTTGCTTTAAATATTGAAGATTCAGAAATTAAAACTGTAAATGCTTTTGCTGTAGATCTTAATGGATTTTATCAAGGTGAAGAGATGAATTTTGGTAACTTTAATGGAATATGGAGAGCTGGATTTAATATATCTAATATGGGACCTAAAGTAGAGCTTGTTGATGGAGGTGATGATAGTTTTATCCCTACAAATTTAAAATTAAGTAGTGGCTTTGAATTTATATTGGATGATGTAAATTCTATCACAGCTAATGTTGAATTAAATAAATTACTGGTACCTACACCTCCAATAAGAGATGATGAAGGTAATGTTATTGAAGGTAAAGATGATAATGTTGGTTTTTTGCAAGGTATGGTTCAATCATTTTATGATGCTCCAGATGGTTTTAGTGAAGAATTAAAAGAATTTACTTGGGGGCTTGGAGCAGAGTATATGTATGATAATACTTTTGCTGTTAGGGCTGGATATTTTCATGAAAATGAATTAAAAGGAGGGCGTCAATTTTTCTCAATTGGTGCTGGGTTCAAATTTAGAAGTAGCACCTTAGATATGTCATATTTGATAAACTCTTCAGATGTTACTAGCCCTATTGAAAGTACTTTAAGATTTTCACTTTCATTTAATTTAGGTGAATTATATGAATATTATTAATTATCATGAATGAAATAAAAATCACATCTAAATTCAATATATATAATAATAATTCAGAGCTTTCAGAACAAGAGAATGAATTATTAAAGAAAGCCGAAGAAGCAAGAGAAAATTCATATGCTCCATACTCAAATTTTCGTGTTGGAGCATCATTGTTACTAGATAATGGTAAAATTATTAAAGGAAACAATCAGGAAAATGCTGCTTATCCTTCAGGAATGTGTGCCGAAAGAGTAGCAATTTGGAATGCAGCTTCTCAATACCCTAAAGCTAAAATTTTAAAAATTTTTATCTCAGCAAGCTCTACAACACATGCAGTTGATAAACCTGTTTCTCCTTGTGGTTCTTGTAGGCAAACCATTGCAGAATATGAATTTAAACAAGCAAAGGATATTGAAATATTTTTTACAGGTGAAACAGGAAAAATAATTAAAGCAAATTCTTTAAAAGATTTACTTCCATTAGCTTTTGATAACTCACTTTTATAATATAGTATGTTAAGAGATATTGATAATAGAGAAGATATTTACCTTATAGTTTCTGAATTTTATAAAAAATTATTAGCCGACCAAGGTATCAATCATTTTTTTGAAAAATTTAATGACCAAAACACCTTAGATCATCATCTATCCGTTTTGGTGGATTTTTGGGATAATGTATTGTTTTATTCTGGAACTTATGCAAAAAATGCGATGATGCCACATCTTAAGTTGCATAAAAAGAAACCTTTTTCTACCGATCATTTTAAAATATGGTTGAATCATTTTAATAATTCCATTGATGAAAACTTCTCAGGAACCAATGCTCATAATTTGAAGAATAGAGCACTTTCTATCGCTACAATAATGCAAATTAAAGTTAAGGAATTACAATAATATTCTTAATAAAAAACCTACATTTGCTATCGAATTTACAAAAAAACACTAATATTGATAAAGAGTTGATAAACTAAGTTAAAAATATTTTTATCATTGAAGTGTTAGTTGAGTAGATTGTTTAATATTAAAATAAATCATTTTGAGGTCAATAATTAAAGGAACTGGAAGCTATATACCAAAGATTATTAAAAAGAACTCTGATTTTTTAGAGGAAGATTTTTATACCGAAAGGAATGAATCTATAAAAGATTCAAATGAAGTAATCATTGAAAAATTCAAAGGTATCACTGGTATTGAAGAACGAAGGTATTTAGAGCCTGAATATCAAAATAGTGATGCTGCATTTTTAGCTTCAAAAAAAGCAATTGAAAATGCTGGTATTAATCCTGAAGAAATTGATCAGATAATTTTTGGTCACAATTTTGGGGATATTAGAAGTAATGATAATCAAACAGATCTTTTACCGAGTTTAGCATCAAGAGTAAAACATTTGTTAAGAATTAAAAATCCAAATTGTATTGCGTACGATGTGATTTTTGGTTGTCCGGGATGGGTACAAGGTGTAATTCAAGCTGATAATTTTATTCAAGCAGGAATAGCAAAAAGATGCTTGGTAATTGGAGCTGAGACTTTATCCAGAGTTGTAGATCCGCATGATAGAGATTCTATGATTTATGCTGACGGGGCAGGTGCGTGCATCGTTGAAAAAGCAAATCATCCAGATGTAGGGATTTTAAGCTACTCTGCACAGTCGTTTACTTATGATGAGGCGAATTACTTGTTCTTTGGTGATTCTAATAAAGTTATTCCAAATATTAATACCAGATATATAAAAATGTATGGAAGAAAAATTTATGAATTTGCTTTGAATAATGTACCAAATGCGATGAAAATAGCATTAGATAAAAGTGGTTTACCAATAGAAAAAATTAAGAAGATACTTATCCATCAAGCTAATGAAAAGATGGATGAAGCAATAATAAAAAGGTTCTATAGATTATATAAATCAAATGTACCAAAAGATATCATGCCGATGAGTATTCAAAAACTAGGAAATAGTTCAGTGGCAACTGTACCAACACTTTTAGACCTTATTTTGAGGGGAAACTTAGAAGGACATAATATTGAAAAAGGAGACGCAATTATTTTAGCATCTGTTGGTGCGGGTATGAATATTAATGCGATAGTATATCAATTCTAGGATATATTGACATTACAAACAAAGGAGGCTGTGTAAAGAATTACATAGCCTCCTTTTTAATTGTTATTAAGGTGTTATTTCAATGAACCTAAATATCTTTCTGAATCAAGTGCTGCCATACAGCCTGAACCTGCAGCTGTTACAGCTTGGCGATAATCTTTATCTTGAATATCTCCAGCTGCAAAAATTCCAGGTAAATTGGTTTTAGAAGATTTTCCTTTAGTTAAAATATAACCTACTTCATCCATATCTAGCATTCCTTTAAAAATATCAGAATTTGGTTTATGACCAATTGCTAGGAAAACACCAGTAACATCAATTTCTTGTTTTTCATTAGTTTGATTATTAAAGACCCTTACACCTTCAACAACTTTATCGCCTAATACTTCTTCAAGTTCTGTATTATACATAACTTCAATATTTTCAGTTTTTTCAACCCTATGAACCATAGCTTTTGAAGCACGCATATAATCTTTTCTAACTAAGATTGTTACTTTATTACAAATATTTGCTAAATAAGTAGCTTCTTCAGCAGCAGAATCGCCAGCCCCAATTACAATAACATCTTGACCTTTATAGAAAAAACCATCGCAAGTAGCACATGCAGAAACTCCACCACCTTTAAGGCGCTCTTCACTTTCTAAACCAAGATATCTAGCTGTTGCACCAGTTGAAATAATAACAGTTTCAGCTTCTACAGTTTTAGATTCATCAATAGTAATTTTATGAATACCACCAATTTCTTTGCTAAAATCAACTTTCGTAACCACTCCAAATCTAACTTCAGTTTCAAATCTTTCAGCTTGATTCTTAAGGTCATTCATTAAAGCATTCCCATCAATTCCATTTGGATATCCAGGGAAATTATCAACTTCAGTTGTAGTGGTTAGTTGACCACCCATTTGCATTCCTGTATATATAACTGGTTTTAAATCAGCTCTAGCTGCATAAATTGCAGCAGTATAACCTGCAGGTCCTGAACCTATGATTAGGCACTTTATTCTTTCGATTGTTTCACTCATTTTGTTAGGTTTTAATTATTGTATAGCAAATTTATATAAAATGAATGATTAAATGAATTTTATTCATTTTTTTTACTGATAGAATTATAATAAAAATTAATTGCAGAAACTAAATTCATAACAATTGGATTTTGTAATTTTATTCAAAATTTAATTAATTATTATGGAGTTTAAATCGGTAACGACAAAAGAAGAGTTTAAAGAGGTGCTAGATCAAAATTTAGGAGTATTATTTTATTTTTCAACTATAAGCTGTAGTGTTGGGGAGGCTTTAGAACCAAAAGTAATTTCATTATTAGAAAATAATTTTCCTAAAGTTCCTTTTTATTTTATTGATATGAATGCTTCACCTGAGATTTCAGCAAATAATAATGTATTTGTTGAGCCCACTATTTTGGTATTTTTTGATGGAAAAGAGACGATAAGAAAAAGTAGAATTATAAGTATTTCTGATCTTTCAGATTCAATTTCTCGTATCTATAAATTGGCTTTCGAATAAATTAAATAATTAACTTGTTCGATTCGAATTTAGTTATATATTTGCAGACCGAAAATTTTTCGGGGTGTAGCGTAGCCCGGTTATCGCGCCTCGTTTGGGACGAGGAGGTCGCAGGTTCGAATCCTGCCACCCCGACCAAAAGACTTCTTAAAAAGTTTAAAATACCGAAAACCCTTGCACTGCAAGGGTTTTGTGTTTGTATACAATCTTAAATTGTCTTACGATTGCTCTAAATAGTTTCATAAATGTATCAATAATCGG
>DAOUQH010000018.1 GCA_030625645.1 Flavobacteriia bacterium
GTTGCTGTTGTTTTAGATGATTATGTATATTCTGCACCTAGGGTAAATGATGCAATTACTACAGGTAGAACTTCAATTTCAGGATCATTCTCTATTGAAGAAGCTCAAGATTTAGCTAATGCTTTAAAATCAGGTAAATTACCTGCTGCTGCAAGAATTATCCAATCGGATGTTGTTGGACCTTCACTAGGTCAGGAAGCTATTAACAGTGGTACCATTTCTTTCGGAATCGCATTACTATTAGTTTTACTTTGGATGATATTTTATTACGGTAAAGCCGGAATCTTTTCAGATATAGCTTTGGCAACAAATATTTTATTAATCTTTGGTACACTTGCTGCTTTTGGAGCTGTATTAACTTTACCTGGTATTGCAGGTATTGTATTAACGATAGGTATGGCAGTAGATGCAAACGTACTTATCTACGAAAGAATTAAAGAAGAGCTCAACAAAGGTAAAGGATTAAAAGAAGCTATCAGTGATGGTTTTGGTGGAGCTTTATCTTCAATCTTAGATGCAAATATTACAACTTTATTAACCGGTATCATTCTTTATTTATTTGGTACAGGCCCTGTAAAAGGTTTTGCAACTACTTTAATGATTGGTATTGTTACTTCGTTATTCTCTGCAATTTTTATTACTCGCTTATTATTAGAATGGTATGTAAACAAAAAAGGAAATACTTTAACTTTCAATACATCTATAACTAAAAACTGGTTTAAAAATGTACATATTGATTTCTTGAAAAAGCGCAAAATGGCTTATATTATTTCTGGATCTCTATTAATTTTGGGTATTGGTTCTTTATTAACAAATGGCTTAAATTATGGTGTTGACTTTAAAGGAGGAAGAACTTATACAGTTAGATTTGATCATGCTGTAAATGCCCCTGAAGTTGCCAGTAGTTTAAAAGATGCCTTTGAAAGTTTACCAGAAGTAAAAACATTTGGTGCTGCAAATCAGCTAAAGATTACCACAAAATATAAAATTGATGATAATGCCGTAACTGTTGATGATGAGATTCAAAAATTACTTTATAACGGTGTAAAATCCTTCTTACCGGAAGGAATTACTTATGATCAATTTAAAGCTGCTGAAAATGACTTAAATATTGGAATTATGCAATATATTAAAGTTGGTCCAACCATTGCAGATGATATTAGACAATCCGCAATTTGGGCAATTCTAGGCTCATTAATCGTCGTTTTCTTGTATATCTTATTACGATTCAAGAAATGGCAATATAGTTTAGGAGCAGTAGCTGCGGTATTCCACGATGTATTAATTGTATTGGCTATATTTTCTATTTTCTATAAGATATTACCTTTTGATATGGAGATCGGTCAATCATTTATTGCAGCAATTCTTACCGTTGTAGGTTACTCTTTAAATGATACGGTGGTAATTTTTGACCGTATTAGAGAATTTGCCAATAAACACAAATCATGGCCATTTGACCGTACAGTAAATACTGCATTAAGTAGCACACTTGGTAGAACGGTTAATACCTCGCTTACAACTTTAATTGTATTATTAGCAATATTCTTATTTGGAGGCGACTCTATTAGAGGATTTATGTTTGCCTTAATTATTGGTGTTATAGTAGGTACTTACTCTTCATTATTTATTGCATCACCAATTATGTATGATACAACGAAAAAAGATGAGAACAATAAATTAATAGATTAATATTTCTATTAAATAATATTTCAAAAACCTTTCTTTATAAAAAAGAAAGGTTTTTTGTTTTCATAAAATTCAGTAAATTTGCCACTTTCTTTTAAAATTTTATCACCATAAATTAAGATTCACAATGGATATTATTCAATTACACGATAAAAAATTCAAACCATTTATTTCAAAAGAGGAAATTGCCAAACAAGTTAATCGATTAACTCTAAAAATTGCAAATGACTTGGGAGAAAATGAAACTCCTATTTTTATTGGCATTTTAAACGGCTCGTTTATGTTTGTAGCAGATTTTGTTAGAGGATACCCTTACAATTGCCATCTTACTTTTGTAAAACTTGCATCCTACCAAGGTACAAACACAAGTGGTAAGATAAAACATTTAGTAGGTATTAATGAAGACCTTGAAGGGAAAACAGTTGTAATCTTAGAAGATATAATTGATACCGGTAATACTTTAGCTGAAATATATAAAATATTTGAAGAAAAAAATGTGAAAAAATTGGTTATCGCAACACTATTCTTTAAACCTAATGTCTTTAAAAAAGCATTGCATATAGATTATATCGGAATGTCAATAGAAGATAGATTTATTGTGGGCTATGGTTTAGATTATGATGGTTTAGGAAGAAATTTACCCGATGTTTATCAACTTAAAGAAGATTAATTTTATGATTCTAATCATCCATATTTAAACATTTCTTTAATATCTTTGCAAAATATCAATTCTCAATTAGATTACAAAAAATGAAAAACATTGTACTATTTGGCCCTCCTGGAGCAGGTAAAGGAACACAAGCAATATTATTAAAAGATAAATACAATTTAGTACACATCTCTACCGGTGATGTTTTTAGATATAATATTAGGAATAAAACTGAATTAGGTAAATTGGCCAAATCTTATATGGATAATGGCGATTTAGTTCCAGATAATGTCACCATTGATATGCTAAAAGCAGAAGTAGAAAAAAATAATAATGTTAGTGGATTTATATTTGATGGATTTCCAAGAACTGAATCTCAGGCTGTTGAATTAGATACATTTTTAACAGAAAAAGATGATTCTATCAGCGGCATGGTTGCTCTAGAAGTTCCTGAAAATTTATTGGTTAATCGCATTCTATTAAGAGGAGAGACAAGCGGTAGAACTGACGACCAGGATGAAGTGAAAATTAGAAACCGGTTTAAAGAATACAATGAAAAAACTGCTGTATTACAAAAATACTACGAAAAACAAAATAAATTCTACGGTGTAGATGGCGTAGGTTCTATAGAAGATATTACAAAAAGATTACAGCAAGTATTTGATAAACTTTAAGTTAAAAGTTTTACTTTTGCAAAATAAATATAAGGTCTAAATAATTAGGCCTTTTTTTTCCTATTATAATGACTGAAGGTAATTTTGTTGACTACATAAAAATTTGGGCGCAATCCGGTAATGGAGGTAAAGGTTCTGTACACTTACATCGTGAAAAATATATCACAAAAGGTGGTCCGGATGGCGGTGATGGAGGTCGTGGTGGTCATGTTATTTTACGTGGCAGCAAAAATATGTGGACACTATTTCATCTAAAGTTTAATAAACATTTTAGAGCTGAACACGGAGGTGCTGGAAGTAAAAGTCGTAGTACAGGTAAAGATGGACAAGATAAATATGTTGATGTTCCTCTTGGTACCATTGTAAAAGATGGTGAAACCCAAGAAATTTTATTTGAAATAACTAAAGAACATGAAGAAATAATTCTTGTAGAAGGAGGTAAAGGTGGGCGCGGTAACTGGCACTTTAAATCCTCCACTAACCAAACACCTCGATATGCACAACCTGGTATTGATGGAGAAGAAGGCTGGTATCAATTAGAGTTAAAATTATTGGCGGATGTAGGTTTAGTAGGTTTTCCTAATGCAGGTAAATCAACACTTTTATCGGTAATAACTTCTGCAAAACCAAAAATTGCAGATTATGAGTTCACAACCTTAAAACCTAATTTAGGTATTGTTGAGTATCGTAATTTTAAAACTTTTGTGGTTGCCGATATCCCTGGTATTATTGAAGGTGCCGCAGAAGGAAAAGGTCTTGGTCATCGCTTTTTACGACATATAGAACGAAATTCTACTTTATTGTTTCTAATCCCTGCTGATAGTGATGATATTAAAAACGAATATCAAATCCTATTAAACGAACTCAAACAACACAATCCTGAGTTAATGGATAAAGATAGATTATTAGCTATTTCAAAATCGGATATGTTAGATGATGAGCTAAAAGCAGAGATTGAAAAGGATCTTCCTACAGATCTACCTCATTTATTTATATCATCTATTGCCCAAACCGGACTTACAGAATTGAAAGATAAATTGTGGGCTATGTTGAATGTATAATTTTTATTTTCACATTTCAAACTCCTTATTTTTTAGGTATATTTGGTAAATTCATAACCAAAGCAAACTATCCTATTTTGTGTTTGCTATATTTTAAATAATCCCTATCATGAATCCTGAAAAAGATTACCAAAAAGTAAACAAAAATCTTTGGAATAAAAAAGTTGATTATCATATGAAATCTGATTTCTATGATGTTCAAAACTTCTTGAAAGGAAAAAGTTCTTTAAACAATATTGAGCTTGATTTACTTGGAAACATCTCAGGTAAAAGTATTCTTCACCTTCAATGTCATTTTGGGCAAGACAGTATTTCTTTAGGAAGACTGGGGGCAAAAGTTACAGGTGTTGATCTTTCAGACAAAGCAATTGATCAGGCCAAAAAATTAGCTAACAAAACAAATATTGATGCTGAATTTATTTGTTGTGATATTTATGATTTACCTAAGCATTTAGACAAGGTATTTGATATTGTTTTTACAAGTTATGGAACTATTGGTTGGTTACCCAATCTAGATAAATGGGCTAAAATTATTTCAAAATATTTAAAACCAGATGGTAAATTTATTTTTGCCGAATTCCACCCTGTAGTTTGGATGTTCGACTATGATTTTGAAAAAATACAATATAGATATTTTACTTCTGATGCTATTATCGAAACAGAAACAGGTACTTATACAGATAGGGATGCACCTATCAAATCTGAAAGTATTACTTGGAATCATGGAATTGGAGAAGTATTAAATAGTTTGATATCTAATAAACTCGAAATAAATTCATTAAATGAATATGACTACTCACCTTATAATTGCTTTAATAAAACCTTAGAAATTTCAGAAAATAAATTCAGGATCAAACATCTTGAAAATAAAATCCCTATGGTTTACTCTGTTGTTGCAACAAAAAAAGCAAATTGAACTAATAATCCATATAAAAATATTCTAATTTTCTTCCTAATTGAGATAAAATAGGCTTGGTAAATCCAAAAAACATTTGCTGAGGTGGTGGTGGTGCTATTTCTATATTTTGACAAATATCAAGTTGTTCTATATTTAAAGCTCTTTTATCACCATTATAACTCCCCCATTTATTAAACCAAACATATTCTCCAGGAAAACTCTGATTTAATAAAATATGCTTTGCTTCATTTTGAGTTATCTGAAGTCTTACTAAGCCTCTAGAAATCACCTCAATTTGATAAATTACAACTTTTGCTTTTACCTTACCATAAACATCTTTTTTACTGCCATTATCCAAAGTAACCTGTCCAGTTTTAACACTATCTTTTTGCATATTTTCTATATATTCATTGGTATGTGTTTCTCCAACAACAAAATCTTCAAAATTAATTTCTAATAATTGATCTGGATTTTTAAGGTTAGCCTTACTTGCTTCATTTATAGAATAAAATTTTATAAAATTCTTTTGCCCTATTTGTATTAAATTATTTCTTATTTCATTATAAAAAGAGACTGCACTTAGGCTATACATCTGTGAATGAACTGGTTTAAAATCTGTAACAACATGCAATAAAGCCAAATTATATGATTGCTCTAATTTTTTGGAAACATCTTTATAGTTATTAACAAATGCGTCAGCATCCTGAAAATAATAATATGCTTGTTTAGCATTTTCTCGATTCCCAATTGCAAGTTGCTCCATTCCTGCTCGATACTGCTCTTCTGCAGCCAAAGGCTTTACTTTTTCTAATTGTGCATAAAACTTTTCAGGGTTTTGAATAACCTGTTTTGCTACCGGACTTCTTTGAATGTTTTCATATATCTTATTTAGATCTTCATAAGTATAAGCTGCGTAAGAATTTATAAATTGTGGTTGAACTAGTTTGTTATTTTCCAGTTTATCCAATAAATTTTCTAAAGCCAAAGGGTAAGCCTGTATAAGAGTTTCTCTTGCCTTTTGGTTATTTGAATTTTTCTTTAACTTTTGTATCGAAAGTAAAACAGCATCATAATAATTACCTTTTTCCAATAATTTTTGCGGAGAAGTACAGGAAAAAATTAAAATACTAACCAGTATGGTAATTATTAATATTTTGATGAAAGGTTTCATAAATTTTATTTAAAGATATAATTGTTAAACTAATAACGAATACAATAATGAAATATTGAATAGCCCATAATATTATAAAAGTAATGAATTAGAAAGTGAAAGTCATAAAAAAGCTGCTTGGATAATACAAGCAGCTTTTTTGTTTATATAAACTCTAATCTATCAATCTACAAATTTAACTCCTAATGTTATAATGTTTGCATCTAAATCATTACTTCTTTGATAATGATTATATCTTAATTCAATATTTTTTAAACCAAATTTCCATATTTTAGCCTTGGTAAATATATCGGTATATTTTAATGATAAGCCATATTGATTCGCATCAAAATCAGATAAATCATAATCAGAAGTATAAAATTTATCTGTAGATAAATGCTTTTCTTTTGGAGCAAAATAATCTGATGCCGTTTGGGTATAAAATCTATACAAAGGAGCAATTGTGAATTTAGATCCAATTTTTACAGGTAATTCAAAACTGGCTGTGTGGGCAGTTACACCCCAATCGTCATAATAATATCTATAATAGGTCCTTAAAACAAACATCTCATTCAAATAAAAATTTAAGCGCATACCAATTGGAATTTTAAATCTGGAAGTTGGCAAATTTTCATTATCATCTGCTAATTGATAATCATCAATAAAAGAGTCTTCTCTATCAGCAAAATAAACTCGTTGATATGGTGTTGAAAGTAATCCATCCTGAATTACCACATCAAAGAATAAGGAGCCTTGAATACTCTTTGTTAGTATTTGTGAAAAGCTTGCCGAAAATGCAAACGAATTTCTGTTCTCATCTATATTCGGGCTAAAAGCATTAGGATTATAATCCAAATTACCAGTAATAGTATGTTCGTTAAAGAATTCACCATCCAAGCCATCTTTATAAAATTCATTTAATTCTTTAGGATAAATTGATTTCCATTGATCTAAATATACTTGTGCTTTTACGCTTATTTCCGTATTTTTCTCATTAAATAATCTTGTGTAACCCCCACCAAATCCTATTGAAAAATAATCATATTCAACAGAAAAATTGATATTCCCACTAAAAATAGAATTTCTATCCTCAGAACTATGCGAATAATCAGCAGATGCATGAACTAATACATCACTAGAAGAAGCTCCTGAAGATTCGTACCACGGACTTGCAGGTTTATCAGAATTAAAAGGGTCGATATTACTTGATGAAGCCGATGTATAAGCAGAAATCCCTGCTTCTATCGTTAAAACATCATTGGAGTTTATAGGGGTGCTTACAGTAATTGAAGAAGCAAAATCTGTTAATTCTTCGGTTCCCTCTCCACCTGACACAGCCGAATGAATTCCATCCTGTCCATATAAACTCATTAAAACATCAACCTCAGTGGATTCTAAAACTTTTTTCTTGTATGTAGAATTTTGAGATTCTTGAGCAGAAATATTTTCTACTAAAAAGAATACAAGTACTATAATTATTATGTTTTTCATCTTATTTTTTATTAATTACAACCACATCCCCCACCAGTTTTTCCGCCATTAGCTCCTGCTGCAGCTTCGCGATATACTTGGAAAGTAGTTTCATATTTTTCAATTTTCTGGTTTGTTAAGATCATATCGGGATCATTAACATTCATTTTTTGATATTCTTTTACTGTGCTACAAGAAGATGCTATCACAATAATTAATACTATAATTATTTTATTCATTTTTTATATATTTTCTAGTTGAATATTTTTTGAGGTATGCATTTTGTTATTTTCATCAATAATGATACATTCAATATCTTTTAACTGATTTATTAAGTTAATTCCCACATCTGTTCCCAATACAAAAATAGAAGTCGCCAAAGCATCGGCTAATTCTGCTTTTGGTGCAAAAACAGTACAACTAATAATTCCGCTTGCCGGATATCCAGAACGAGGATCAATAATATGACTATAGCGTTTGTCATTAAAAACTACGTATTTTTCATAATTACCTGAAGTCACAACAGCTTGATTATTTAAATCAAACCATGAAATCAGTTTATTTTTATTTAATGGGTTTTTTATACCAACTTTCCAATTTAATCCATCAGGCTGCTTTCCCCAACAATTTAAATCGCCTGAAGCATTAATCATACCGGCTTCAACACCCTTTTCTTGAAGTAATTTCTTTACCTTATCAGCAGCATACCCTTTTCCAATTGCACCAAAACCAATTTTCATCCCTTTATTCTTTAAAAAAATAGTTGTTTCATTTTTATCTAAAACAATATTTTGAAATCCCACTTTTTCAACCGAACTTTTGAGTTGATTTTCTGTTGGCATCTGAGTCATACTTCCATCAAATTTCCAAATTTTATCCATCGAAGCATATGAAATATCAAAAGCGCCATCTGTTATTTTTGAAATCTGAATGGATCTTTTTATTAATTCAAATAGTTCAGTTTTAACTTTTACAGGATGTATTCCTGCATTGTTATTAATTTTCGAAGTTTCTGAATCTTTGTTCCAGGATGAAATTAAATTTTCAATTCGAATTACTTCATCAACTGCTATATTTATATATTCTTCACCTGTTTCTTCGGAATTTGCAACTACTGTAATATCAAATCTAGTTCCCATTAATTTTAATGTTCGGCTATATTTTATATTTTGTGCTGTAGCAGAAAAAATTATTGAAAATGTCAATATTACTGTAAAGAATATTCTCATTATTCAAAAGTTTTTAAATGATTGATATACTCTTGAGAAGTAATTGACTTATATCCTGTTTCACCTAAAATCTTTCCATTTTTATCCAAAACCAATACTAGCGGAAAGTAACCTTTTTTATTATACTTTTCTGCCAATGCATCATTGTGATTCTGTTGCTCTTTTGATAATTTATTTCCTTTCCTTTTTGGAAAATCAAGTTTTAATAACACCCAATTTTCGCTGGAGTAATTTTTAAAATCATCACTTTCCCAAATATACTTTTCCAGTTTTATACAAGGAGCACACCAATCGGATCCAGAGAAGACCATTATGATGTTTTTATCTTCTTGTTTTGCAATTTGCACTGCTTCCTCATAGTTAGTTAACCAGTTTTGTGCTGTTATGTTTGCTGTAACAAACAGGAAAAATCCAATAACAATTATTTTCTTCATCTATTTAATAGTTTTATGTTAAAACGACTTAATTAAAAATTACCCTACTTTTATTTTAAAAAATATTTAGTTTTGCATAATGAATATGTTTTTATGATTAATAGATCTGTTTGTGAATCTGAAGTTTTTAGCGCTATTTATAAAAATAATGCTAATGATTTGCGTAATTATTTGTACTACAAATTTGGTGATTTAGAAACAGCTGAAGATTTAGTTCAGGAATCATTTATAAAACTATGGAAAAATTGTGTGAAAGTTATCTTTCAAAAAGCAAAATCTTATTTATTTACGGTTGCTACAAATATGTTTATTGATAAAAAAAGACATGAAAAAGTTGTTTTAAACTATCAGAAACAAAATAAAAATCATATTGATAATCAAAGTCCTGAGTTTTTATTTGAAGAAAAAGAATTCATGAAAAAACTACAATTTACTTTAGGGAATTTACCAGATAAACAACGAGAAGTATTTTTACTAAATAGAATTGATAATAAAACATACAAAGAGATATCCGAAATGCTTAATATTTCGGTAAAAGCAGTAGAGAAAAGAATGCATAATGCGTTAAAAATTGTTAGAAAAGAGATTGGAAATGTATAAAAATCATCAAACTATTTAAAAAATATTAGGGTAATTTTTAATTAAAACGTTTAAATAAAAAAACAAGAAGTTAATGAATCATTTAAAAGAAAATAACGACACATTTTTAGCCAGATGGCTAAATAGTGATATTTCAGATGAGGAATTAAAAATGCTTGTTTCAGATAAAGATTTTAATGCCTATGTTAAAATTAAAAAAGGTTTAAGATATTTTAAAGGACCTCAATTTGATTCAGATATATTATTTCAAAAAATTTCAAAGAATCTTCCAAAAAAAGAAAAAAAGGTAATTAAATTAAATTGGTTTTATGCTGCGGCAGCCATCGCTGTTTTATTCTTTTCTACATATTTTTATAATAATTATTTGCTAAAAGAAATCACTACAAATTTTAACGAGCAGAGAACAGTTATTCTGAATGATGGATCAGAAGCAATTTTAAATTCAAAATCTTTTATTAGCTATCCTAAAAAATGGAGAGATAAACGTGAGCTAACATTAAAAGGTGAAGCATTTTTTAAAGTTAGAAAAGGTAAATCTTTTACAGTAAATACCCAAAACGGAAGTGTTACAGTTTTAGGGACACAGTTTAATGTAAATTCTCAAACAGATTATTTTTCGGTAAAATGTTTTGAAGGAAAAGTAATGGTTATCCAAAATAATGACACTATTTATCTATCACAAGGAAATGCCTATCAAAGTAATAAAATAAAAGTAGATAAATGGATTTTTGAAAATAAAGAACCTACTTGGTTGTTTGGTGAAACCAATTTTAAAAGTACACCTTTAGGAATCGTAATTCTAAATTTAGAAACTCAATTCAAAATTAATATTTCAAAAGGAAATATTGATATAAACCAACTTTACACTGGTAGTTTTAATAATAATAATCTAAACATTGCCTTAAAATCTGTTTTTATTCCAATGGAAATTAATTATAGAATTGAAAATAATACAGTATTTTTAGAGAAAAAATAAATGAGATATTATTTTTTCTTCCTTTTTATATTAATCCAAACTTTATCTATTGCTCAAGAAAAAACCTTATCTTTTAGTGTAGAAAAAGTTCCTTTAATTTCGGTGTTAGATCAGTTAGAAAGTACATTTGATATCAAATTTTCTTATAATGATGCTACAGTTGCTAATTTAGAAATAAGCTTAGATGTTGATAATAAAACTTTGTTGGAGATTATTGATAAATTAAATAAAAAAACTGTTTTAAATTTTGATATAATTTCTGAAAGAAATATTATTATAAAATCAAATACATTTGATGCATTAAATATTGAAAAATCACAAGTTCTTCACGAAGTGATTATTAAAAATTATTTGGCAAAAGGTTTACAAAAGCAAATTGACGGAACATTTAACTTTTCACCAAAAGATTTTGATGTCTTACCGGGGATTACAGAACCAGATATCTTTCAAACACTTCAATTATTACCTGGAATTATAAGTCCAAATGAAAATGCAACTGATATTTTTGTTAGAGGAGGTACTCCAGATCAAAATTTGATACTTTGGGACGGAATTAAAATCTATCAAAACGGACATCTATTTGGATCATTTTCGGCTTTTAATCCATATGTTACTAGTAACATTAAGTTTATCAATAAAGGAACAAATGCTAAATATGGTGGTAGAGTTTCTAGTGTTATTGATATGAAAACATCCGATAGAATAAGTAATGATTTTAATGGGGGATTTGGTTTTAATCTAATGGAAGCAGATATTTTTTTAGATATCCCAGTGATTGAAAATAAATTGAGTGTTATTGTTTCTGCAAGAAGGTCGTTGACAGATATTTTTGAAACTAAAATTTATGAAAAACTTACAGAAAAGATTTTTCAAAATACAACTACAAACTCAATATTAAAAGGTGAGGAAACATTTAGATATTTTGATTATAGTGTAAAAGCAAATTTGGAGATCTCTAAAAAAGATAAACTTAACTTTAGTTTCATCTATATAGAAAATGAAATCCAAACAGTTTTTGGTGAAGATAATACTTTGCTAAAAGACCAGTTAGAAACCGAAAATGTTGGCTATAATTTGAATTGGACTAGGGAGTGGAAATCAAATTTATCACATAATATTAATATTTATACTTCAAATTATCAATTAAACCTTTTACAAGAAAATCAATTTTCAAACAATAATTTTTATAAAAAAGATAATGATGTTGTCGATACCGGAATTAATCTTAATTTTAATTTTAATATATCAGAATCCCAGCAAATTTCAGCAGGATATCAGTTTTCAAATAATCATGTAAGTTATTCATTTGCTAATCAGAATAAAATAATCGAAAACAATAATCACTTAAATACAAATTCTGTTTTCACATCTTATAGCTATAAAAATGATGAATTATTTGATGTAATTGCTGGATTACGATTTAGTATATATTCAAAATTAAATGAGCTATCTATTGAGCCTAGATTAAATATTCATAAGAAAATATCTCCAAATTTCAGTTTGAATATTACTGCTGAAAAGAAAACACAGGCTATTAGCCAAATAAATGAGACGATAGAAAATAGTTTATCACTTGAAAATCAAATATGGATCATTGCAAATAATAATCAAATTCCTTTAATCGAAAGTATGCAATTTACAGGTGGAATTACATATTTAAAAGATAGTTGGCTAGTAGATATAGATGCTTATTTTAAAGAAATTGAAGGGATTACAAGTTTAAATAATGGTTTTATTGATATTGACAAATTTGGAATAAAAGATGGTGAAAGTTATATTAAAGGAATTGATTTTCATTTAAAAAAGCAATTTTCAAATTATAAAACATGGATGAGTTATACCTTAAGTTCTGTAGAAAATCATTTTAATGATATTAATAATAGTGAAGTATTTTCTTCAAATTCTGATATTCGCCAAAATTTTAATTGGTCAAATAAATTTTCTTATAAAAATTTTCAAATTGCACTTGGCTGGAGATGGCATTCAGGGAAACCTTATTCAAAAGCAATTAATATTATGGAGGATGAAAATGGTAACAAAAAATTAGAATATGATGGAATCAATAATTACAGATTACCAAATTATAACCGTTTAGATTTTTCTGGCACCTATAATTTTGATTTAGTGAAAAATAAGAATCTTAAAGGAAAATTAGGGGTTTCTGTTTTGAACATATTAAATGAGAGTAATATTTTAAATAGATCTTTTGATATAGGTCAAAATGGAGATTTAAACCAGATCGACACAAAATCTTTAGAGAGAGTTACCAATATTGTTTTTAGAGTTAATTGGTAATTTTATCAAAACTCATCCGAAAAATTATAATAGCTACAATAATGTAATCAGATGAGTTAAATTATAAAATTTATTTAACCAGAGTATTATTACTTCTATCAACATCTGCCATATAAAGTGAAGGATCAATTTCAACTTTTTTGACTGATTTTTTTGCAGAGAATTTGTAATCTGGATTTCCCCATCCCCAATCTGGTAAAACTGTTGCTGAACTAGTTTTTTTACCCAACATCATTTGTAATGGAATATAAAATTCTTCAGTACTTCCATCAATATAAGTAACTTTCAGATCGATTGGCATAGGTATTTGACCAATTCTTTGTAAAGAAATTTCTTTTCCTGAAATATCTTTCACATCATAATCAATAGTATGGATAGTCTGTGTCCATTCACTTAAATACCAGTCTAATTGAATACCTGATACTTTTTCTGCTACACGCTTAATATCGTTAGGATTTGGATGTTTAAATTTAAACTCAGCATAATATTCTTTAATAGTTTTATCTAAATTTTCTCTTCCAATAATATAACCTAATTGAGATAAAAATATTTGTCCTTTATAATAACTTCCAATACTATAAGCCATGTTTGTATTGTAACGATCAGCATGAGTTGATAATGGTTCTTCTTTTCCTGAGTTTGCTAAGTATCCATAAGTTTTATAAACTCTATCGAAAATAAAGTCATCACTTGGATTAAATTCTTGTTTAGCCAAAGTTTCAACATATGATGCGAACCCTTCGTCCATCCACGGGTGTTTACTTTCGTTAGTTGCCAAAACGAATTGAAACCATGAATGAGCCATTTCATGTCGCATAGTTCCTATAAGAGAAGGTAAGCTTACTCTACTACTAATTAAAGTATTCATACCATATTCCATTCCACCATCTCCACCTTGGATTATTGAATACTGCTCATAAGGATATTCACCTATAGTTTTATTATAAAATTGCATGGTTTTAACAGCATCTTCTTTCAATTTTTCCCATTTTTCTATGGTACTTGGTTCGTCTTTATAGAAAAAATGAATTGTTGTTCCATTTGGAACTTTAATTTTATCATGAATATAATCCTTATCAGCTGCACCTGTAAAATCATGAACTTTTGGTGCTATAAAATGCCAGGTTAATTTATCACCTTTTGGGAGTTTTAATTTTTTAGATTTATCTTCATATCCATGCCCAACTTCTTGAGGATTTTGTAAATATCCAGTACAACCAATAGTGTAATCTTTATCGATATGGATGGTTACATCAAAATCACCCCAAACACCATAAAATTCACGAGCAATATATTGGTTTGCATGCCAACCCTCATTGTCATATTCGGCTAATTTAGGATACCATTGTGTCATTGATAAAGCAATACCTTCGGCATTATTTCTTCCCGAACGTCTAACCTGCACTGGTACTTGTCCTATAAAATTCATAGTTAAAGTAGCTTTTCCACCAGGTTTAATAGGTGAGTTTAAAGTAACTTTTAAAATGGTTCCAATTACTTCGTGTTTTACAGGTTTACCATTTTGGCTAAGTGAATTGACTTTAACAGAGCCTATTTCATTAGGTTTTAATTTACTGATTCTGCTTTCGTATATTGGTTCACTTTTTGTACCTAAATTATTTACCATTCTCCCATCAGGATCCGAAATATTTTGCAAACGCATATCCATTTGACTACCCGGTTGGAAAGCATTGAATTGTAAATGATAAAAAACTTCATTTAAAATATCAGGCGAATTATTGGTGTAAACTATTTTTTGAATCCCTGTATATTTAAAATTATCTACATCCATATCGATATCCATAGTATAATCAACATGTTGTTGCCAATAATTATTTTGAGAGAAGACCGTAAAACCTGTTAAAATCAGAATAGAGAGAAAAAGTTTTTTCATTTTTAAAATTTTGTTTATATAATATTCACGGGGTGACTTTAAAGTCACCCCGTGAATATTATAGTTATATATTTAATTAATATCAGCTAATTATTTTTTACTATTAACCATTAGATCTGCCATTTTTACAGCATTATAAGCATTTAAAACTCTACCTGAAACAGATAAGCTAGAGAACGGTACTTTTTTACCATCTCCATTTGGTAATAATACATCAAAATCAACTTTGTCACCTGAATTCATCAAGATATGTTTTACCTGACTTGCAGAAAGTTGTGGGTAATATGAACGAACTAATGTAGCTACACCAGCAACTTCTGGAGATGCCATTGAAGTTCCTTGTATTGATTTATATTCGTTTTTTGGAACTGTTGAATAAATTTCAGATCCAGGAGCAAAAATATCAACATTTAATTTTCCGTAGTTAGAAAAAGAAGAAACTAATTTTTCATCATAATGACGAGTAATTGAACCAACCGTTATAAGATTGTCAGCTATTTCAGTAACTTTATCAATAGCATCGTTTGGAAAATTATCACTTTTATCAATGTTCTTACTGTCATTACCAGCAGCATGTACTAATAAAACATCTTTCCTTGCAGCGTATTTAATAGCATCATAAACCCATTCTGCATTTGGCGAATAGCTTTTACCAAAACTCATATTAATTACTTTAGCACCATTATCAACAGCATAACGTATTGCAAGTGCCACATCTTTATCGTATTCGTCACCATCAGAAACTGCTCTAACACTAATTAATTTAACATTATTTGCAATACCATTCATTCCTTTATTATTATTTCTTGTAGCAAAAGCGATACCGGTTACGTGAGTTCCGTGCATTTCATCATCTACTGAGCCAACTGTAAAAGCATTTCCATAAGGCACATCTTTAATATCATAACCATCATCACTAGTTACTCTACCATTAAAATCTAGATTATATAATGTATTTACCTGACCTTCATAATAATCAACACCACGTTGAATTTGACTAATAGAACTATCAACAGTTCCTCCCGAAGATAAGACTTTCATCAATAAAGGATTTTGATCTTCAGCTGCTAAAGTGTTTAAATCAGCAATAGTATAAGTCTCTTTTTTTAATTTTTCTTTTACAGAAGCATCTGCTTCTTTTAGCATATTTTGAAGGTTACTAAAATATTCATAATTTTTGTTAGCCTCTAGAACTCTCTTGTCAAAGTCTTTTTTTACTTTCAGATAATATGCATATTCTTCTTTATCTTTTGCTGCAATTTGGTTTGCTGTTTTACCATTATATTTTGCATCTAGTTTTTTATATATACGTGTAATTTCAAGTTGTTCGGGTATAGCTGTTCCTTTTGCTCCACCTAAAAAATTCCACCCATTTATATCATCTATATAGCCATTCTTATCATCATCTTTATTATTACCTGCAATTTCATCTGTATTAACCCAAGTTTGATCTTTTAAATCTTCGTGATTAATATCAATTCCCGAATCAATTACGGAAACAATTGTAGTTTGTGTTTTTTTACCTGAAAGAAATTCATAAGCTTTTGCAAGGCTCATACCAGGAACAGAATCTGTAGCAAGGTCGGCATGAGGCCAGTTTTGAATTTCGGTTTCACTCATTGTGCCTTTTTTAGCCGGAATATTAACCGCTATTGCATTTCCTGTAGGAACAATTACACTATGAATAGAATTCTGTGTTTCTGTAGTTTTACTTGTACCACAACTTGCAAGAGCTACCGCTACTCCAAGTCCTAAAATAATTTTATTAAATTTCATATTTGTAATGGATAATTATTTGATTAATTTTATTTGAATACTTCGTTAAATTTATATGTTTTATCTAATCTTACTCCTTTTACCGTATGTTTAACAGTACAGATCTCATGTTCGGGATCATGTTCTAAAAATAAATAATAGCCTTTATCTGCAGCTTCATTTAAAAATTTAGATTTCTCATCCATTGTTATTAAAGGTCTTACATCATAACTCATTATGTAAGGTAAAGGAATATGTCCAACTGATGGTAAAAAATCAGCCATAAAAACCAATGTTTTACCTTGGTATTTTATGTGTGGAATCATTTGCTTTTCGGTATGGCCATCTGTAAAAAGAATATCAAAACCTAATTCGCTATTTTTTAAGAATCCGTTATCCGGAATTGGTAAAAAGTTTAATTGACCGCTTTCTTTAATTGGGAGTAGATTCTCTTTTAAAAAAGAAGCTTTTTCTCTTGGATTTGGCTCTGTTGCCCATTTCCAGTGATTTTTATTAGTCCAAAATTTAGCATTTTTAAAAGCAGATTCATAATCCGTTTTGTCATCATTCCATTGAATACTTCCACCGCAGTGATCAAAATGTAGATGAGTTAAAAATACATCTGTAATCTCGTCACGATGAAAACCATATTTTGCTAATGAGTCATCTAAGCTTGCATCCCCATAAGGGAAATAATAACTAAAAAACTTGTCATTTTGCTTGTTACCAGTACCATTATCTATTAAAATAATCCGATCACCGTCTTTAATTAACAGACATCTCAAAGCCATGTCAATTAAGTTATTATTATCAGCTAAATTTGTTTTTTGCCAAATAACTTTAGGAACAACGCCAAACATTGCACCTCCATCAAGCTTAAAGAATCCAGTATCTATTGGGTAGATTTGCATGTGGTTTTTATAAGGATTACAAATATGCAAAAATTAGTGTAAAATAATGTTAAAGAAAACAAAAAACCTCGCTACTTTGTATGTTAAGTAACGAGGTTTACATAAGAGGCGTCAAGCGGATTCGAACCGCTGTGGGAGCTTTTGCAGAGCCCAGCCTAGCCACTCGGCCATGACGCCAAAATCGGGTGCAAAGTAAAGCATATTTTTAAAAAAATGCAATATATATTTTAGTTATTATTTCTTTCTAAAAGATATAATTTGAGTGTTCTTCTTGATTTGTGACCTCTTTTCCCTCTCTTTACATAATTTTCGTCAAATTGCTCAATAAATTTAATATCAAAATTATCTTTAATCTGCTTTGGGATAGAATCTTTCACTAATAATGCAAAGTTATTATTTTTAGGTAACTGCTTGAAATTTGTTACTTTTTTAATGGGTTCTGCAATCTCATAATTTTTTTTCAACACCTTTTAAATTATCCTCTTCATTATAAACAGGAACTATTATTGTAAAAGTTTTTCTCATAAGTGTAATTATCTTTCTCTTTCCATTTCAATGGTAACCATTTCAACATTTCCACCAATTGGAGGGTTTAATTTTGAAACTTTTACATTAGCACTATCTACTAAAGGGATTTCAAGCAAAACTCTATCAATAATTTTATTTGCAACAGTTTCTAAAAGTTTGGCACGAAAAGACATTTCTTCTTTTACAATTTTATTAAGATACACATAATCAACGGTATCACTTAAGCTATCTGTTTTTGATGATTTTTTTAAATTAGCTTTTACCGAAATATCAACACGGTAGTCCGATCCAATTTTACTTTCCTCTATTAAGCAGCCATGATAGGCGTAAATACGAATATTATTAATTCTAATTGTACCCAAAATTTAAGTTTTCACAAATATACCACATTGAATTATTATCTTTCAAAAGAAAAGATTAAATTTATTTCCTTCAATCATTAAAATGATTAAACTTAAAAATATGAAAGTAAGAGAAAAATTTGTTTTGGTATCTGTAGCTACAGTAGTTGTTGTTTTGTTAATTTCAAATTACTGGTCTCCTTTTTTATGGAGTTTTTTAGTAATTATACCATTAATATTAATGGGAATTGTAGATATGATTCAGAAGAAACATGCAATAAGAAGAAATTTTCCGGTTATAGGGAGAATGCGTTATTTATTAGAAGCTATTCGACCCGAAATCATGCAATATTTTGTAGAAACAGATACGCAAGGACGACCAATAAATAGGATTTTTAGGTCACTAATATATCAGCGATCTAAGAAAGTAAATGATACCACACCTTTTGGTACTCAAATGGATGTTTATCGATCGGGATATGAGTGGATGGATCATTCTATGTATGTTAAAAACACTTATGACAAAAAAGAATGTTCGAGGATATTGATTGGCGGAAAGGATTGCAAAAAACCTTATCATGCAAGTTTATTAAATATATCCGCAATGAGTTTTGGTTCTTTGAGTGAAAATGCGATTTTGGCATTGAATAAAGGAGCTAAAATTGGAGAATTTGCCCATAATACTGGCGAAGGAGGTCTTAGCCCTTATCATTTAAAATATGGTGGAGATTTAATATGGCAAATAGGAACTGCTTATTTTGGATGTAGAACTGATGATGGTAATTTTAGTAAAGAAACCTTCAAAGAAGGAGCCATAAAAGAACAGGTTAAGATGATTGAAATTAAGCTGTCACAAGGAGCAAAACCTGGACATGGTGGAGTTTTACCAGCAATAAAAAACACAAAAGAAATTGCTGAAATTAGACATGTAAAACCTCATATAGATATTTTATCTCCTCCATCACATTCTGCATTTTCAAATCCTTTAGAAATGATGGAATTCATCAAACAATTACGAGAACTTTCTGGAGGCAAACCAATTGGATTCAAATTATGCGTTGGTAAAAAAGAAGAGTTTATAGATATTTGTAAAGCAATGGTTAAATCCGGTATAAGTCCTGATTTTATCACCGTAGATGGAGGTGAAGGAGGTACAGGTGCAGCGCCAGTAGAATTTTCAAATTCAATTGGGATGCCTTTACGGGAAGGTTTGGTTTTTGTTCATGATACATTAGTTGGCTTTAATCTAAAAGATGAAATAAAAATTATAGCTTCAGGTAAAATATTTTCAGGTTTTCATATGGTAAGAGCAAAAGCATTAGGTGCTGATTTGTGTAATAGCGCGAGAGCAATGATGCTTTCTGTTGGCTGTATTCAGGCAAGAGAGTGTAATGTAAATACTTGTCCTACAGGTGTTGCAACACAAAACAAATCACTTATGAAAGGCTTGGTTGTAGATGAGAAAGCACAAAGAGTTTCAAATTATCATGAAGAATCGTTACACAGTTTTATGGAAATGATAGCAGCAGCTGGTTTAAAGAATCACGATGAAATTGAAAGAAAGCATGTAAACAGAAGAATCGGAATGCATACAATAGCCAAATATGACGATATATATCCACCAATACAAAAAGGATGCTTACTTACTAAAGAGAACATCCCTAAAGATTATAAAGAGTTTTTTATAGATGAAATAAGTGCAAATTAATATTCTTCACTTTCAGGATATTTTGCCATAAAGTCTTCCGCTTTAGCGACCATATTTTTACTACCAACAAAGATAGGAACACGTTGGTGCAATTCGGTTGGCTTAATTTCTAAAATTCTTTTATAACCATCACTTGCCCATCCTCCTGCTTGTTCAGCTAAAAAAGCCATAGGGTTACATTCATATAATAATCTTAGTTTTCCTTGAGGTGCTTTTGAACTGGTTGGGTAAATATAAATACCTCCTTTAATCATATTTCTATGAAAATCTGAGACCAAAGAACCAATATATCTTGCTTTATAAGGGCGATCTTCTTCTTCTTCCTGGCAATATTTTAAATAATCTTTTACACCTTGTGGAAAATGTATATAATAACCTTCATTGATAGAGTAAATATTACCATCTTCAGGAAAAGTCATATTAGGGTGTGATAAATAAAAAGTACCTATAGCGGGATTCAAAGTAAAGCCATGTACACCATGACCTGTTGTGTAAACCAACATTGTTGAAGTACCATAAACTACATACCCGGCAGCAACCTGTAGATTTCCTGGCTGTAAAAAATCTTCCTTTGTAACTGGAGTTCCAAGTGGGGAAATACGACGATATATTGAAAAAATAGTACCTACAGAAACATTAACATCAATGTTTGAAGAACCATCTAAAGGGTCCATTAAAACAACATATTTATTGTCGTGTGTTTGATTTTTTCCACCAATGATTACAAAATCATCTTCTTCTTCACTAGCAATACCACAAACCATTTGTCTATTCACAAGAGTTTGCATAAAAACATCATTGGCATAAACATCTAACTTTTGTTGATTCTCACCTTGAATATTTTCGTTACCTGCATCTCCAAGAATATCAACTAATCCGGCCTTGTTTACTTCGTGGTTTACTACCTTTGAAGCTAATTTAATTGAGCTTATTAAGCTTGAGAGTTCACCTGATGAATATTGAAAATCTTTTTGATTTTCAATAATATATTCACCTAGAGTAATGTGATTGTTCATTAGTATTTTTATTTGAGTTATATCAAATAAACGTTAAAATCTATCTAATATTTGAGTTTGTCACTACAAATATGGTTATTTTTACGCAAAAATTATATATAAATGGAGCTAAATATTAGGAAAGCTAATCCATCTGATATGAAATCAGTTATAGAATTGATTAAAGAATTAGCTATTTTTGAAAAACAACCAGATGCGGTTGTTACTACTGAGCAAATTTTAATTGAAGATGGTTTTGGTAAAAACCCTGCATTTAATGTGTTACTCGCCGAAATCAAAAATGAAATTATAGGAATGGCATTGTTTTATCCGCGATATTCTACATGGAAAGGTAAGGCTTTACATTTGGAAGACCTGATTGTAAAACATGAATATAGAGGAAAAGGTGTTGGAACAGTATTATATAGAAAAGTTATGGAATATGCCTTTGAGAATGATTTAAAAAGAGTTGCTTGGGAGGTTTTAGATTGGAATACTGTTGCTATTGATTTTTATAAATCAACAGGTGCCGAAGTTTTTGATGAATGGCGTGTGTCACAGATGGGAGAAGAAGCACTTAATAAATATCTAGAAAAGATTTAGTTAAATTCTTCTAGTTATCAAAAAATACCTTAACAAAAAAAAGGTGATTTCAAATATTGAAATCACCTTTTTATAAATGTTAAATAAAATTACATTTTTAATTCACTAACAGGTATCCCGTAATAATATTCTAATAATTTTACTTTAAAGATATAATCATATTTAGCACGCAAATAATCAGATTGTGCTTTGAGTAATCTATTTTTTATTTGGCTGTATTCAAAGGAATTCATCACACCTACATTAAATTTTTCTTGAGCATATCGAAAAGATTCTTCTTGAGCAGCAACCGATTTGTTAGCTGCATCATATACTTTTAATGCACCTTGCGCATCGGCATAAACGGTATGAATTATTTTTTCTAAACCGAGTTCTTCATCTGCTAAACGATTTTTTTGTTTCTCGTAATTTATTTTTGCTCTTTTTACATTGTTAGAAGCTTTAAATCCGTTTAATACCGGAATTTGAAGACTTAATCCATAAGAAGACCCTTTATTATTATCAAATTGATCAAAATAATCCTCTGAACTTCCTGTTATTGTATTGTAATTTGGAGCTAATACATTTTGACCACTACCTTCTACCTGACCAATTATTTGTGTTGGATCATCTATATCTATCTCTCTTCCAATAATTCTATCCAAATTAGAAGCTCTAGTATTCCAATTAAAAAATCCAGAAAGGGTAGGTTGCAAATTTCCTTTAGCTAGTTTAATATCTTGTTCAGCCATTTCAATATTAGATTGTGCTACTTTAATTTCGTAACGGTTTTCTAAGGCTTTTTGATAAATATCATCTACCGAATAGGTTCCTAAATTGACCAAAGGTAAACTTTCAATCTCATCATCAGCAATATCAAAACCATCATAATTTTCTAATTGTAATAATTGCGCTAAGCTAAGTAATGCAAGTTTTTCATTGTTCTCAGTAATAATCAAATTTTGTTCATCATTTGCTAAGGTTGCTTGAATATCTAATAAATCGCCTTTAGGCAGTGTTCCTGCTTCTACAAGTTTATTAGTTCTATTTAATTGCTCACGTGAAATTTCTAATTGAGGTATAGCTACATTTATCGCTTCTTTGGCAAATAATATTTGTAAGTATGAGTTGACAACATTTAATGAGATATCATCTTTTATTTTATCTAATTGATAGCGATTAGCCAGAATACTTAAATCTGCTTTTTTCAATTGATTGTGATTTTGTAAGCCACCATAAATAAGAACACCTGAAGAGAGACCACCAGAAGTTGTTTGTGTAGTTTGATTACGTAAAACTCCGGTTGTAACATCGGTTGTTAATCCCGAATTCCAAGAATGAGATCCGTTTAAATTTAGTGAAGGAATATAG
>DAOUQH010000080.1 GCA_030625645.1 Flavobacteriia bacterium
TTATAAAGATCAAATTATATCGCATATTGGTGAAGCATTGGAAATCATTCCTAAAATTGATAAAAAGTTCGATTTGGTTTTTATTGATGCTGATAAAGAAAATTACAGCAATTATTTTAACTTAATAATTGATAAATTGAATCAAGGTGCTGTAATCTTATCGGATAATGTGCTTTGGAGCGGAAAAGTAATCCAAGAGCCAAACCCAAAAGATATAGATACAATTGCTTTAATTTTATATAATAAATTATTAAAAACTGATCCAAGAATTGAAACAGTTTTATTACCAATAAGAGATGGATTAACGATAAGTAGAGTGAAATAAAATGAATAATTCATTTTAATAGTTTAATTTTAACATTCGACCAATAAAGAAATAATAATGGAGAAACTAAGAACCTTTTTAGAATTAGAAATTTTTCATGTAGGAGATTACACCATTAGAGTACATACAATTTTTAGTGTGGTTTTAATATTTTTTGTAACAAAATTTATTATTTGGTTAGTTAAGAAGACCATATTTGGAAAGAAAAAACTGGATATTTTTGATCACAAAAATTTAAGTGGTCTTTTTCAAGTAATTAAATATATTATTTGGGTAATTTCAATTTCTTTAATACTCGATACAATTGGAATAAAAGTTACTGTATTATTAGCCGGTTCTGCTGCACTTTTAGTAGGTATTGGTATGGGATTACAACAAACGTTTAATGATTTTATTTCGGGTATAATTTTATTAATAGAAGGTTCAACACGAGTAGGTGATATACTAGAAATTGATGGAGAAGTTGTTAAGATAGAAGAAATTGGTTTGCGTACTTCTATGGGTTTAACCCGAAGAGATATCGTTGTTATTATTCCAAATCATCTAATTACAACCAATAAAGTGATTAATTGGAGTCATCAAACCAAAAAAACAAGATTTAAAATTGATGTAGGTGTGGCTTATGGTGCTGATATTGATTTGGTAATAAATGTTTTGAAAAAAAGTGCTTCTCAACATAAAGAAGTTGTTGATAAAGAATCTATTGATCCCAGGTTTGTGAATTTTGGTAACTCTTCCTTAGATTTTGAATTGATGTTTTTTAGTAGAGATGTTTTTGAGATTGAAAGAATAAAAAGTGATATGCGAAAAACAATCTATAAAAATTTCCAAAAGAATAATATTACTATTCCGTTTCCACAAATGGATGTATATTTAAAAAAATAATATTTGATGTTTTAAGATATCTTGATTATAAAGTCTCGAAAGAACAAACTCAAAATATAATTTTCGTTTCTTTGTAAAAACTTTCTTTGTGAATTATCTATCTGTTGAAAATATTGCCAAATCTTATGGTGAAAGAGTATTGTTTGAAAATATTTCTTTTGGAATAAGTAAAGATCAAAAAATTGCTTTTGTTGCTAAAAATGGCACAGGAAAAACAACACTTTTAAATATTATTGCCGGAGATGAATCTGCTGATACAGGTCAAGTTATATTCCGAAAAGGAATTAAAACGGCATATTTATCGCAAAAAGATGATTTAGATTTAAGCTTAACTATTGAGCAGACTATATTTAATTCAGGCAATGAAATATTAAATATTATTGAACAGTATGAAGCTGCAATAAATAATCCAGAAGATGAGAATGCTTATCAAGAAGCATTTGAATTAATGGAACTTAATAATGCATGGGATTTTGAAACACAATACAAGCAAATTCTTTCAAAACTTAAATTAAATAATCTAAATAAAAAAGTATCAGCTTTATCTGGAGGGCAAAAAAAACGTTTATCTCTAGCGGTAATTTTACTCAATAAACCCGATTTATTGATTTTAGATGAGCCAACCAATCATTTAGATTTAGAAATGATCGAATGGCTTGAGAATTACTTAATAAAGGAGAAAATTACACTTTTTATGGTTACGCATGATCGATATTTTTTGGAAAGAGTTTGTACCGAAATTATAGAGCTAGATCAGGGAAAACTGTATCGTTATAAAGGTAATTATTCCTACTTTTTACAAAAAAAAGAAGAAAGAATTGCTATAGAACAAACAACAGTTGAAAAGGCAAAAAATCTTTACAAAAAGGAATTAGATTGGATGCGTCGTCAGCCAAAAGCACGTACTACAAAATCAAAATCGAGGATAGATGATTTTTATGAAATAGAAGAACAAGCACACAAACGTCGTAATGATCACCAAGTGCAGTTAGAAATAAATATGGAACGCTTGGGGAGTAAGATTGTTGAACTACATCATATAACCAAGGCTTATGATGAGAATAAGCTCTTTAATAATTTTGATTATGTTTTTAAGCGAGGTGAACGTATTGGGATTATTGGTAAAAATGGTACAGGAAAATCAACTTTTTTGAATGTAATTACGGGTTCAATCCCTGTAGATGCTGGAAAAGTAGTAATAGGAGATACAGTTAAATTTGGATATTATACGCAAAGCGGAATTCATATTAATAAAGGTCAGAAAGTAATAGAGGTCATTAGAGAATACGGAGAATATATTCCTTTAACAAAAGGTAGAAAAATTAGTGCAGGTCAGCTTTTAGAACGCTTTTTGTTTGATCGTAAAAAGCAGCATGATTTTGTGGAAAAACTTTCTGGAGGCGAGTTAAAACGCTTGTTTTTATGTACAGTTTTAATTCAAAATCCAAATTTTTTAATTTTAGATGAACCAACCAATGATTTAGATATTGTAACTCTACAGGTTTTAGAGGATTTTTTACTAGATTTTCCAGGAAATTTATTAGTTGTTTCTCACGATCGGTATTTTATGGATAAGATTGTAGATCATTTATTTATTTTTGAAGGAGATGGAATAATAAGTGGTTTTCCTGGAAATTATTCCGATTATCGAGTTTATGAAGATTCTAAACCTTCATCTGCAAAAGAAATAATAAAGAAAGAAGATACTAGAAAAGCTGATCCAAAAAAGGGGCAATTATCATATCTCGAAAAAAGAGAATTTGGAAAACTTGAAAAGGATATCGCCAATTTAGAAAAGAAGAAAATTACCATTGAAGATAAGTTTGTAAATAATGAAATTGAAGCAGAAAAGATAAATGAAACATCTTTAAAGCTAGAGGAAATTATTAGAGAATTAGAAGAAAAAGAAGAACGTTGGTTAGAGTTATCCATGAAAGTTGAGTAGTAATTCATTAAAATTTAGTAACTTATTGCTTTAATTTTTTTAATGGGTGATTAATCATGTTAAAAGGAGATAAAGACTTTTATGAGGTATGTTTTGATTCTTTATTAGAGGGTTTATGTGTTACAGATATTGATGGGAATATTGTATTAAATAATTCTTCTTTTGATAGAATTTTCGGCTATAAGGAGGGAGAGCTTCTTAATAAGAATATTAATATTTTAATTCCTGATAAAAGTAGAGCTCCACATAGAGAGCATCTTCTAAATTTTTTTAAAAATCCAAGGCAATTTGAAAAAGGAAAAGGGCGAGAGTTTTTCGGAATATGTAAAGATGGAAGAATTATCCCTATTGAAATCGGTTTAACTTTTTTAAAATTTAAAGAGAACTACTATGCAAAAGCACTAATTTCAGATATTTCTGCTAGAAAAAATATTGAAATTAGGATTAAAGAAGAAAAAATTAATCTGGAGAGGGAAGTTAAAAGACAAACAAAAGAGCTATCTCATACAGTAAAAAAATTAAAATTTTCCAATAAAAAATTAACAAACGAAATTCAAAAAAAAGTTATTGCCGAAAATAAAGTAAATGTAGCATTTCAGCGAGAGAAAGAGCTTAATATTCTTCAAACCAAATTTTTATCTTTAGCATCTCATGAATTCAAAACCCCTTTAAGCGGAATTCTATCTTCTGCAGCATTAATTGAAAAATACAATAGCTTAAATCCGAATAATAAGATTAAAAATCACATTATAACAATCAAGAGATTATCAAAACAATTGAATTCGGTTTTAGATGATTTTTTGTTTTTAGAAAAGACAGAAACAAAAAAAGTAAATTATCTTTTTACCGAATTTCTATTTTGCGAAAATTTTTACAATATCATTAAAGGTGCAAAATCGGTTTTAAGGAAAAATCAAAAGATTAAAATGAAGACTTGTGATAAAGATATTATCGTTTTTCAAGACAAAAATATTATTGAAATTATCTTTAGGAATGTTTTATACAATGCCATTAAATACTCCTCAGAAAAGTCGGATATTAAGATTACAATTGGCTTAAAAAATTTTATTAAGATAAAGATAAAAGATAAGGGAATTGGAATACCAAATGAAGATCAAAAACATATTTTTGAGCGGTTTTTTAGAGCAAAAAATGCACTTCATTTTCAAGGAACCGGAATTGGACTAAATATAGTTAAATATCATGTAGAGGAGCTTGGAGGCTCAATTGGTTTTAAAAGTAAAGAAAATAAAGGAACCACCTTTATAATCAAGTTACCAATTATAATGAGCGAATAAAGAAATCACAAAAAGATAATTCAAATGAAAAAAAGAATTTTACTTATTGAAGATGATGATATTGTTAGAGAAAATACTGCTGAAATATTGCGATTGGCAGACTATGAAGTATCGACTGCTATAAATGGGAAAGTTGGGATTAAAAAAGCAATAAAATGTAAACCTGATTTAATTATATGTGATATTTTAATGCCTGAATTAGATGGGTATGGAGTTTTACAAATAGTAATGAATAATAAAGATCTACAAAAAACACCTTTTATTTTTATGACCGCCAAAACAAACCATAGTGATATGCGTAAAGGGATGGATATGGGTGCAAGTGATTATATTACAAAGCCTTTTGATGAATCGGAATTGTTAAGTGCTGTAGGAAGTAGATTGAAAAAAAGAGATATTTTTAAAGAACTTGAAAGAGAAAATGAAATTGATGAAATAATAAGGTTTGAAAACATTGAAAATATTTTTGATGCCAAAGAAGGATTTACTTATAAAAAAAATGAAACTATTTATTGTAGAGGAAACAGTAGTAATTTTATTTTTTATATTGTTGACGGTAAAGTTAAAACCTATAAAACCCATGAGGATGGTAAAGAATTGATATTGAACATTTTTAATAAAAATAACTTTTTTGGTTTCACTTCACTTCTTCAAAATAATCCCTATCATGAAAATGCAGTTGCGTTAAAAACTACAATACTTTATAAAATTAATAAAAAAGAATTACTTGATTTGGTAAATAAAAATCCACAAATAGCAATAAGTTTTATGGATATATTTTCAGAAAAGTTAAAAGATCTTAAAGATAGGTTAATACATATTACCTATGATTCTGTAAGAAAAAAAACAGCTAAAACATTATTGTTGTTATATGCTGGAAATGAAAAAAGACTTGTAGAAATTTCTCGTTCTGATTTAGCAGATTTCATTGGGGTGGCAAAAGAAACTTTAATTAGGACCTTGAGTGAGTTCAGAGAGGAGAGTCTTATTAAAACAAATAGAAATTCAATTGAAATTATTAATTTAAAAAAACTTAATGAAGTTAAGTAATACTGATTAGAATCAGTGATTTCGTTGACCTACATCATTTTTAATAAGTGCAAATTTTAGTAATATTACTACATGTAATTTTTTAAAATTTATAATTATGAAAAATATACTTCTTCCTACCGATTTTTCAAAAAACTCATTCAATGCAATAAAATATGCAATTCATTTATTTAAAGATAAGGATTGTACTTTTCATTTGTTAAATGTTTATAGAATTCCTTATTTAACTAATGAAGAGTTGATGAGTAATGACTCGAAACAATTGATGAGAATTGAAAATGAACTTCACGAATCTTCACAAAAGGGTTTAGGTGAAATGGTAAAAAAAATAAATACAAATCCAAATCATAAGTTTAAAACTTTTAGTGAGTATAATTTTTTGATTAATTCCGTAAAGAATATTATAAAAAGAGAAGATATTGATTTAATTGTAATGGGAACTAAGGGGGTCACTGGAGCTAAAGAGATCTTTATGGGTAGTAATACCGGTGATGTTTTAATGAAAACAGATTGTAGTTTATTGGCTGTGCCTGAAAATGTAGAATATAAAGAACCAACAGAAATTACTTTCCCAACAGATTTTAAGATTCCTTATAAAGAAGATGATTTAGAAATTTTAATTAATTTGGCAATACAAAATCATTCGAGTATAAGAATATTACACCTGCAAAATGAAGGAAGGTTAGATGAAGAACAGAGACATAATAGAAAATTATTAAAAAATCATTTTAATAAAGTAGATCACACGTTTTATACACTAACCAACTCAGATTTTGAAACTGCTGTAAATTGTTTTACACAAAGTAGAGGAGATGTTGATATGATTGCTATAATTGCAAAACACTATAATATATTTCAACGATTGTTCTTTAAACCAAAGATTGAAGAATTGAGCTTTCACACCAAAATACCACTATTAGTATTGCATAGAAATAAATAATTAAATTATGGATATTTCAATTTTTTTAGCCAAATTTTGGGGCTGGTATTTGATCATATTTTTTGTTTTACTTCTTTTTTATCCAAAAAGGATTAAACAATTATTTGAATATGCCAAGGATGAGAAATTTATGCTACTAAGCTCTTTTTTAGCAATAACGATTGGTTTATTAAATATTGTTGCTCATAATATATGGAAAGCGGATTGGCGAGTAATAATAACCTTATTTGGGTGGCTTGCTTTGAGTAAAGGAATAGTTCGATTTACTTTTCCACATGTAGCGATGAAATTAATAAACCAATTTAGTTTTAAGTGGTTTCATTTTATTATGTTCTTGTTATTTATAGTAGGAGTTATGTTGCTAAATCAAGCTTACGTATGGGTGCAATTTTAATTTACTGGTAAAATTTTAGCAATGATTACAATCATCCAATTCGATGATTGTAATCATTGCTTTGTATTCACTATAAAATTACTTTTATCAAATATTTTAATATTAAAATTTGTTAAGTATTTAGTATAAAATTACTATGATATATTTTGTTGGAAATGTTAAAAATGATTTAAGTCCAACTGAACAGAAGTGAAAGTATTTTTTATAGGTTTTTAAGAAGGCTTCAATGTAGAAATGAGATGAAGTAAAGGATTTAGAAAAATATAAAAAATAAAATCACTTCAAAGGAAACAGGAAACGAAAGTTTCCTGTTTCTGGTTTTATATACTTTCCTGATTACAATCATTCGTTTTGTTGACGCCTGTCATTGCTTTATATATTTGTTACTGATAACTTTATAAAAGTATTAATAAAGGTCTAATCTTAAAACAAATATTATGAAAAAACTAATTACTGGTTTATTAGTTTTGGGTCTAACCATCCCAGCATTTTCTCAGGTTATTAATGACGGTATGTTGCCTGAGGTTGTGGTTACCGCCACTAACTATAAGTACTTAAATGATGCAGGAACCAAAGATGCTCCTGTAAATGTTAAGATGCTCGAGAGACAAGTTGCAAATTTCGACTTAAAAGAATCAGAGTTCTATGCAGATGAATATGATTTTTATAAAGTGTTTTTCTACATTCCAGATGGAAAAATTGTAGCGGCTTATGATAAAGATGGAAATCTTATTAGAACAATTGAAAAATTTAAGAATGTTAAATTACCTAAAGATGTAATAAATGCTGTTGCCAAACGATTTCCAGGTTGGAATATGTATGAAGATGTGTATAAAGTGAATTATCATAAAGATAGAGGTGCTAAAAAGGAATATAAGATCCGACTAGAAAATGGCGATAAAAAAATGAGAGTAAAAACAGATGAAAAAGGAAATTTTCTATAATTAACAATAGGAATAGAGTTTGAATTTATTACAAGCTCTATTCTTTAATTTGATATAAATTATTGAAAAATGAATATAACAATTACTTCTATAAAAACATATATCAATGAATGCAAAAACTAGTTTAGAAAAGGAAAAATTTAAAAAATATTTATTCAAATTACAAGGTCAATTGAATAAGTGGATTGAGCAACTTGATTTTAACAAAGATGAACAATTATTTTTAGAACATTTGTTTAGTGCTCATTTTTTGGATCTAAGTTCTAAAGAATTATATAAGCCTGCTAAGATGTTATTAAATAAATTGAACGATGTAGAAAAAATGAACAATGAACTTTCTTTGGAGATTCAAACACATCATAAGCACCTTGCAACATTAGTGGAAAGCTTACAGATAAATGCTAAAGATGAAATTAAAAAAGAACAGAAAAAAATAAAAAATAATTTTGAAACTTTTGATTTAAAATTCAAATATGTAAAGAATAAAATATTTAAAATGATTAAAGATATAATGAAAAATCATAAGCAAAAATTATTGATAATAAATCAATAATTTATAGTTCCCCTTATTTTGAGTTAGTAGAAATGCCTTAAAAGTATACCCCCACTTTATACTTTTAAGGCATTCAAAATTTTATAATTTCAAGATTAAAGATTCTAATGGTTCAAGTTTGATTTTCATCGTACCAATACCGTTTTCAACATTTAAGTTAGTAGTTAATTTTTCGTATAATTGATCGGTAGCTTGATATTTGCCATCTTTTAAATTCCAAGAAAAAATTACAGTTTCAGGTAATTTTAAATCAAATTCATAATTTTTATCAGAATCAAAATTTGAAATAATAATCAATTTTTCACTTTCTGACCAACGTACAAATGAAAATACACGATGATTATAATTTTCAGTGTGTTCTTTATTATAGTAATGAATTTCTTTATAGTCTCCCATAAGAGCGCTACTATTAATGGTAAAATTTAATAGGCGCCTATAAAAATCACGAAGATTTTTTTCGCTTTTAGATAATTGACCTCCATCAAATTGTTTGTTGTTCATCCATCGTTGATGATGAGGTACACCAATATAATCAAAAATTGATGTACGGGTTGCAGTTCCAAACCCAGCATTTTCTTTTCCTGGCTCACCAACTTCTTGCCCAAAATAGATCATCGTTGGAGAAGTACTAATGGTGGTAGAAACTACCATTGCTGGTTTACCATTTTCAGCAAAACCTGCAAACTCTGGACTAGCAAGTCGTTGTTCGTCATGATTTTCTAAAAAATGAAGCATTTGGTGTTCAATATCAGCAAGATCTTCTTGTACTTTTGGGATATGATCTGTCCAACCATAACCTTTTACAATATGTTTAATAGAATCATAAAAAGCTACTTTATCATAGAGATAATCCATTTTTCCAAGGTGAATATACGGGCGATATAGATCAGGGTTATAAACTTCAGCCAAAAGAAAAGCTTCAGGATTTTTCATTTTAATAGACGAATTCATATAACTCCAAAATTCTACAGGAACCATTTCTGCCATATCATATCTAAAACCATCTACTCCTTTATTTATCCAGAATAAGGCGATATCTCTAAATTTTTTCCAAGAATCAGGAACATATTTTCCTTCCCAAAAAGCAAAATGTTCTTTATAATCTTTGCTTTCAAATTCTTTAGGAATTTCCTCAAAATCCTTAGATCCATCAGGTTTAACACCATAATTTACTTTTACCGTTTCATACCAGTCGTAAAAACCAGGTTGTGCCAAACGAGATCCATTACCTGTCCATTTAGCTGGTTTTTCATCAAATTTACTATCTGTTATTGAATTCTTTTCTCCTCCTAAAGGTTGATAATTATTTTTCCAAATAGGAACTTTAAAGTCTTCGCCAACCACATAATAAAAATTATTATTTCTACTATATTCTTTGGTTTTATTATCCTTAGCACCAAAGTCATTTATACTTTTCGGATTATTGGTGCTTTCATACTTCCTAGCAACATGATTGGGAACGATATCGATAATTACTTTTAATCCGTTTTTATGAGAACGTTGAATTAAAGCCTCAAATTCTTCCATTCGTTTGGCAGGATCTACAGCAAGATCTGGATCAACCTGATAGTAATCTTTTACAGCATAAGGAGAGCCAGCTCTACCTTTTACAACATCTGGGTCATCATTTGATATACCATATTTTGT
>DAOUQH010000103.1 GCA_030625645.1 Flavobacteriia bacterium
AGGTAACCATCATCAGGAACAAAAACGCCTGCTTCGCCCTGTATTGGTTCAACTAAAAATGCTGCAACGTTAGGATCTTCTAATGCATTTTCTAAAGCGGGAATATCGTTATAAGGAATTATTTCAAAACCCGGAAGGTAAGGTCCAAAGCCGTCTCTGCATTCAGGATCAGTAGAAGCAGAAATTGCCGCCATAGTTCTGCCATGGAAATTACCTTCACAAACTATTATTTTGGCTTCGTTTTCAGGGATATCATTTCTTTCGTAAGCCCATTTTCGACAGAGTTTAATTGCCGTTTCAACAGCTTCAGCTCCTGTATTCATAGGCAATACTTTATCATAACCAAAAAGATTAGTGATAAATTCCTCATAATCACCCAACTGACTGCTGTAAAATGCTCGGGATGTTAGTGTTAATTTTCTTGCTTGGTCTTCTAATGCTTTAATGATACGGGGATGGCAATGTCCTTGATTAACCGCAGAATAGGCAGACAAAAAATCATAATACCTCTTACCATCAGCATCCCAAACATATACGCCATTTCCTCGCTCTAGAACCACCGGTAAAGGGTGATAATTATGTGCGCCAAACCTTTCTTCTTTATCTATAAAATCCTTTGTTGATGTCATCATAATTAATTCATTTGTTTAGAAATACTTCTAAATATTTTATAAAGCCTGATTATTTTTCAATTTATATTTGAGTAGAAATCACCATTTTTCCCCTTCTTATTGTAGATTTTAGCTGATCTTCAAATGCTTCGAGAAAGTTGTTTAAAGAATATACTTTTTCTACATAAGATTTAATATATCCTCTTTGAAGAGCATTATAGATAAATTTAATTCCTCTTTCTCTTGAGTCTTTTTTATAAACATGATTATACACAGAAAAAGGTCTAAAACAAGCAGCTTTTTGAGTCATTTCAATTTCCGGTAGAATTGTAGGGTTTGGATCCATACCTCCATAAAGGAATATAATAGCATTTTGAGCAAGACCATTTGCATACTCCTGTACTATTTTACCTCCGATTGGATCGTAAATTATTCGAACTCCTTTGCCATCACTAAAGTCTAAAATACTGTCAGACATATTATTATCACTTTGAGCAATAACATGATCATATCCAATTTCATAAAGGAAATCACGGTTTTTATTTGTCCGGCTTGTAGCTATAGTTTTTGCACCTACCATTTTGCACAATTCCATCGCTGCCATTCCGGCGCTACTACTACCAGCAGTAATTAGTACAAAATCATTAGCTTTAATTTTGGCAACTTCAAATAATGCATAATATGCTGTTAAATAGGCAACCCAAATACAACTTGCTTCCTCAGGAGATAAATTATCAGGATAATGAGCTGCAAATTTTGCAGGAATAATAGCAAATTCACCATCAACTCCATATCCCTCATTCATCCAAGGAATTGTACTCACTTTATCACCAATTTTAAAATTGGTTACACCTTCACCAACTGCATCAACAACACCAGAACACTCGTCACCAAAACGAGCAGGCAACTCCATACTAAACATATAGTTGTTAGCAAACAATTCATAATCTCCATAATTTAAAGAAAATGCATCTACTTTTATTCTTATTTCATCTTCCTCTGGTTCTGCTACAGGAATATCATCCAAATAAATTCCACTCAGATCTTTGTATTCTTTATATTCATGTAATCTTAAAACTTTTGCCATAATCATGAAGTGATTTAAATGTTTATTTTTTGGTTTGTAATGTTGATTTTAGATAATTTATCTCTATTCAATATTGTGTATAAAAGTCCTGCTATTAAAAAAGAATCCACAAAGTATGCATGTGTAAGCTGGAATACTTCAAAGTAAGTCAATAAAGTGATTATAGAACTTATTCCCCAACTAATCAATGCAGAAAATCCCCATTTAGGAATTTCATCCAAGTTGTATTCTTGTTTTTTAATCCAAAAGAAATCAATAATATAAATTGCAGATATAGAAGGAGTAAATACAGCTAAAAGGTTTAAAAAATCAAAAAAATAGTTTGTAAATCCTAACAAGGCCATAATAGTACCTATCACACTTGTAATTATAGTCATCTTTTTAAACCCCCATGTTGTCTTTATTGTTGAAAACGTCAATGTGGTTGAATACAGGTTAACAGCATTGGTTACCCAAGTTGAAAAAACAAGCAATACAAATGCTGGAATTATCAAACCTAAGCCTTTCATTATTTTAATTATATCAATCTCCCCAGTTACTATTGTTGGAATTGCAGCAAAAACCAGAGCTATAGGAAAACCAATCGTTATTCCTAAAACTGCAATACGACTTTGTTTATCATTGTATATAAATCTAGAAAAATCTGCCATTAAAACTGGAAAAAGTATGGAGGATCCTATAAGTAAAGCTGTTGCTTCAAATAATGTCATTCCTGGATTTGTTGGTTTATACTCCCAAATTTGACTAAATGAAGGCAATTGTCCCAAAGATTTATATAATACATAACCCAAAAAAATTAGCATCAGTGGTACAGCAAAATTAGCAAGTTTTTCAATACTTTTTACACCATAAATAGTTGTTAAAGTAATTAATAAACTTGTTGATATAATAATTGCCCAAATTGGTAAATTAATCCCTATGGTTTCAATGGCTGTATCTTTTACCGTTAAAGCTAACAATTCTAAATTAACTGAAAACCAACCCAATAAACTAAAACCAACAATTAAGTTTATAATTTTAGCTCCCATTTTACCAAAACTAAAATGTAGGATCATATAAGTTGACAAGCGAGATCTATTGCCTATAATTGTAGTGATTGAACATAAAGCTGTTAGCACTAATGTTGATATACCAAAGGAAAGTAAGGATTTTTTAAAGCCTAAGTTTAATGCAATTTCAGAGCCTAAATACAAGAATGAAATAGTAAGTGCCGAACCTGCAATTATGAAAGCAATCATCCATCCAGAAGTAAAATCTTTAGGCTGTACTTTTGTATTTGTATATTGACTGTTGTCCTCCATAAAAAACCTTCAGGAAATAGAATTAATAATCCTTAAAATTACTAATTAATCTTTTAGCCAAAGGCACCAGATCTTCATGGCAAACTTCTCCTTCAAACACAATTGGAATATCATCTAAAAAAATGCTCACTTTTTCTACAATACCATCAAAATGTGATTTTGCTTCTTGCCCAAAAGGAGGCATGTCTATTGCACTAGTATGCCCGAATCCAAAATCCACTCCTCCCCAAATTCGTTCATCTTCAACAATGTTTCCTGTTAGTTTTCTTACTCCAGGATTTAATCCAAACATATTATGTGAAATCTTATACATGTTCTGGTCATCAAAGGATTCTAAATATTTTTTAAATTTTTCGGCTTCTTCATTCCCTATCACTTTTGAAATACTGCCATCTTTCATTAAAAACTCAACATGATTATCATTATTTAGATCTGCCATCATTAACTCATTAAAAACAATTGTCCCATTCATGCTTCCCAATTTAGGTATGATATTAACATAACCTGGAGCGGTTCCAAAAATTGGTTTGGAAAAATCACCATCATCATGGTCAAAGGCATAATTTAGATCTATTTCATAAGAAACATTAGTCCCATTTTCACTTGTGATATGAACTTTTTTAGATTTCATTACCATTTTCAGTACTTTGTCTAATAGTTTTTTAAGTGGTTGTATTTCAAAACTTAAAAATGTTCTAACAAGTGACTCTATCGCTGTTTCAGCAATTATTAAATAGCGAAGTTTTTTATTCTCTGCCATTGCTGTCTCCCAAATACTAGAATATAAAGTAACTATTGATTGTGCTTCTATCCAAACATCTACATGGCACAGAGCTGCTGTTAAAGCTTCTGAAGGCCAGAATTTCATTCCGGACTGACCATCATATTCTGCTCTGGGAATCCACATTACAAGAGGCTTACCACCAGCATCAGTAGCCGCATTGGCTAATGCTTCAATAGTTTCTTTATCCGACCCTGAATCTGCTGTGATTGCAACCGTTTCTCCCGGCTTCAATTGAAACATATCTTCGATAAGAATCTTTGAAAATTTAGCTCTCTCCTTTTGAAAATTCACTGTCATACTTACAAAATTAAAATTTGAAAGAGATAATTGTCCCTACAGTTAAAGGTTGACCTCTCCAACCAACATCATCTGGACTACCAAAAAATTCTCCTGGAGAAAATTCCTGATAGTATTGTGTATCTAATAAATTTCGACCCCATAATTCAAATCCAAATTTTTTGTATTCTAAACCAATTCGAGCATCAAGTAAAGAATAATTATCTGATGTATGTTCCTGTAGGTTACTTTCATGCCAATATGTTTTTCCAGTATTATTTAAGTTAAGAAATCCATTGAATTTTAGTTCTTCGGTTATATTGAAATTTGATTCCAAACCAATACTAAAGTTATCTACCGGTACAAATGGAGTTTTATTGCCATTATATAGATTGTTATCAGTTGAATTTCCATTATCACCTCCGGTAGTACCACCTTTAACTATTTCAGCATTGGTATAACCATAATTAGCAAAAACATCTAAAAAATTAGTAAGTCTTAATCGTGTTTCAATTTCAAAACCTAATATTTTACTCTCATCATAATTATAAATACCAGGTATAAATTCATTTAGGTCTAATATATATTGTTGTTGATTCTTAAAATATGTATAAAATAAAGATCCATTGAAAATAAATCGATTTTTCCACCATGAAGTCTTATATCCTATTTCATAATTATCTGTAATTTCATCTTCAAAATCTCTATCAAAAAGATCTGTAACACCAGAATTAAATCCTCCAGTTCTATATCCTCTACCATAGTTAGTAAATAACAATACAGTTTCAGTAGCTTGGTAAGAAATGGATGCTTTAGGCTGAAATACATTGGTGCTTCGGCTTGAAGACACCTCAAAAAGATAATCTTCTTGAGAAAATTTATCAAAGTCATATCTAAATCCTACTGAAGCGCTAAATTTTTCAGTTATTTTATAATCTGCAAAACCAAAAAGTGCAAAAGTTCTCGTTTCATTCAATACATCTGCAACAATAACATTAAATTGTTCAAATGTGTCATAATCCCTAACTAGTCCATCTTGATAAAGAGGTTCTTCTATATTCTGATAAAATCCACCTGCATTCCAATTCAATTTCGAATTACTGTTTCGATTTTGAAATCGAAATTCCTGATTAAATGTTTTGGTTGAAGTGATTTCATTTTGTGTGAAATCATCATACTCAAGAAAGTCAAAATCACCAAATGTTGATCTTTTTACCTTATTGTAAGATGTAATACTTTGAATCTTTATTTTTTCAGTATTATAATCCATTTTAATGTTTCCAAAATTATTTTTCATATCAGATTTACCAAGCTCATTGGCAACAATAACATTATTTCCTTTTTTAGGATTTGGATCTAAAACTCCTCCTGGCATACCTGGATCAAAAAAATTTCCATCAGGGTTTACAGAAAAATAAGCAGCCCCTCCTTCTAAATTAAAATATTGATAAGAACCTGTAATGGTAAAATTGTTTGAAATTTTAGCTCTAATTTCTCCTCTCAAGTTGATATCTTTCATGAAATCAACTTTTTCGTCAAGTGTAATATTCTCTAATAAACCGTCCGTATCTTTATATTGAGCTGATGCTCTAAAGAATATCTTATCTTTTTTTAAAGCTCCTGAAGATACGTATTGAAATAATTTAGAATTTCCGTTACCATAACCAACTTTTATTTTATTTGAAAAAGTATTTGTTGGTTCTTGTGTATAAATATTGATAGCACCACCAATAGCATTTTTACCATATAAAGCACCTTGAGGCCCTTTTACAACTTCAACTAATGCAAGATCATATAATTCTTGGTTTAATAAACTTGGATCTGGAATTGTAACGCCATCTATAACAAATGCTACAGGAGCTTCTCCTCCTCTAATTTGAGGGATTCCTCTAACAGTTATAAAATTAACACCAACTGCTTGGGAAGTATTAAATTTCATATTTGGCACTAAAGTAGAAAATGAACTTATATCAGTAACTCCAGCAGTTTCAATTCCTTTTGCATTTAATGCTGTAACTGACTCAGCAGTCTTTTGAATTGATTCGGTTCGTTTTCTAGATTTACCCATTATACCTGCAAACCCTTTAACGACTACTTCATCTAATGATTCTGGTGATTCTAAAAGAGTAATTTCTGTATATGACTTGCCATCAAGTTGAACTTCTTGCTCTTCAAAACCAACGAATGAAACTACTAGAGTTGCTGTATTGGAAGAAACATTAATTTCAAAATTACCGTTAAAATCAGAAACTACACCTGTGTTTGTGTCTTTTTCAATTATTGTAGCTCCTGGTAAGCTTTCACCTTCCTTAGATACTACTTTTCCTGTTACTGTAACCTCTTGTGCAAAAGAAAAGGCAGTAAATAATAAAAATATTAAATAAACATAATTTTTCATAAATGAATTATTTTAGAATTTGGAATAAATCTACTATACATTCAATTCTGTTCTATTATTTTTTATTACTTTTATTATTTTTAATAATTATTATATAATATATAGGAAAATAATGGAATTTATAAAAAATCATGAAAATAATACGCTTTATATTACATCATATTGCTATAGAATACTACTCGATAAAGTTATAAGCAAATTTAAGAATAAACATGACGATCCGTCTTTAAATAAAGTAGCTCAACTTTTTGGTTTTGGTAATTTTGATAGTAATAAACCCAGTTTACGTTATGAACTTGAAAAAATTGCTGGAGGCTATATAAACGGGAAGTATCTATATGATAAAAATAGGGAACTACAAAGTGGTAAACCAATTCTAAAGCTAAATGGTTACTATAAAACCATTCTTTTTAACTATATAGGTAATGAAGATATTACCGATTTCTTAAAACAAAGTACATTTGATGACCTAGAAAAGAACAAGCAACTTCAGCTACTTAACTCAATCAATAATGATCATAATTACTTTTATGTATCTCATCATTTTGGCGAAAATAAAGAAGTTATTAAAGGACAAGTTACCGTACTTAATAATTGGAAAAATATTCAATATAAATATCTTTATCCACAAAAAGATGGAACTATTAAAGAATATATATATCATGGAGTTATCGTTAGAAGAGCAGACACTTTGCATATCAAAACTAAAACCTTGATCGGTGGTAAGATGGTTGAAGGTGGTGATGATGTTTTTTATATAGGCCATTCAGAACCATGGAATGGTGCTTTTTTGATAGGAACCTATTCAGCATATGATATATATAATAAGACCATTGCAGGTAAGACTATATTTGAAAAATGTTCATCAAAAGAGGAAATGATTACAAAATCTTTAGATCGAAATGTGCCTGCTTATATCATGCAGGAGATTAGAAACAAAAGAATTATAAATCATGGTATAGTCCCTTATAATTATATAGAGATTTCTCCAAAAAGTCCTTATAGTATTACCTATAAAAAAATTCCAGGGAAGTACAATTTTAGATTAATTCAAAATGAAACCGAATTAGGTAATTTTAATTTTATAATCGATAAATATACTTTTAAAGTTCATGCAATAACTGAAGGAATGTTGATTGAAAAAGATAATTTTGAAATTATTAATAATGGATCAGTTATTCACTTTAGCTTTAATCTAACAGGTATTTCCTTGTTTTCGCAATTGGAAATATTTTTCAAAACTTATTATCTTAACAAAGGTGAAAAGGAAATAAAAGGAGTTTTTAGTGGTTTGGATACTGAAAATCGTTTGATAAGTGGTGAAGTTAGAATTGAATATGATTCTACAATTAATCAACATGAACAAGACTAACATTTTATAATCTTTTATGAAACTATTTAGAGCAATATCAAGATGAATTAAGATAGTATACAAACACAAAACCCTTGCAATGCAAGGGCTTATAGCTTTTTAAAACTTTTTG
>DAOUQH010000105.1 GCA_030625645.1 Flavobacteriia bacterium
GTTAATAATCGTTAATTCAATTATTCAAATATATAAATAAAACTACTATTATTAATCAATATATTAATAATAATGTAAAATATTCTAAATATATTAAATAGAATATATTAAAATAATTAAAAAATTGCTAATTATCTAAAGGTGAGTTTTACTATGTATTTATCTAAACTAACATACTACTTACAGTCAATAGGTCCGATATTACTCTTTTGATCATTAAGATATGAAACTTTGATTATTGAACTATTATTTGTTTCAAGCCATTTGTGGACTTCTCTAGTAACTCCTCCTAGTTTACTCTCAGATCCAGGACCAGTTTCATAACCTGCTATTACAACAACACTTTTTTCATTAGCTTGCAACAAGAATTTTGTTCCACGAGCTGGTCTGTCAGATGATGATGCCCACATCATTGTCATAAACCACATTTCCATTTCGGGCGAGAGTTCTGATTTTTGAATTTCTCCAACCGATCCCTGACCAAAATGACCCCCTTCTTCAGGTGTCCATTCCTTTTGCCAATAACGATTATACAGTTCATCAAAATTAACATTTGAATCATATTTTTTATAGATTTCAAAAGAACGTTGAAGATGTTTATCAATTAATTCCGATTTAGTTGTGGGCCATCCACCTGAAATAAAATCTTTATTTGTTATATAATGACTTTCTTCAACAAATTTTCCAGAGGCAGGTAATTCTACTATTCTACTCCATTCATTTTTAAAACCTTGCTTAATGGTTTTTTCCGAAGTTCCACATTTTTTAATTGCCGGTGGATTTGGTTCGTCGTCTGATGAGCTGCAAGAAATTATAATGTAGAATACTAACGAAACAATCGTCTTTAAAATCTTTTTATTCATTACTCTCTCTTCTTTAAAAACTAAATACATAAATAAAAAAAACACTTAAAATTAATGAATATATTTTTACATTTTATTTATCAAAAATAATCTATTACTAAGTTAATATCAAATATTTAAATGATTTTTAAAATATTTACAAATAAAAGTTTAAATATTCTATCAATTAAAAAAAAGGTATATATTTGCCTTGTGAAACAAAAAAATATAGATATTTTTAATTTTTTAGCAGTAATATTATGATTATACGCTTCACATTCACTACACCTACTACAACCCCTTAGGGGTCTTTATTCTATTGCCTCGTCCTGATAAACCTGAATTTACACAAAAGTAAACATAGAGATTTTACAAAAAGATAAACAATTTATTACGAAAATTATAATACAAATGATCGTTTCAAAATTTGGTGGAACTTCTGTAGGTTCTGCAAAGAATATTAAGAAAGTTATACAAATTATTTCCGATAAAAATGAAAAAACAGCTGTTGTAGTTTCTGCTTTAGGTGGAATTACAAATATGCTAATTGAAGCAGGAAATCTTGCAAAAAGTGGAGATAATAATTATCTTGAAATCCTAAAAGAGATTCAAAAAAGACATATTTCTACTGTCGAAGAACTTTTTACTAAAGGAAATCAAACTCAAGTAAAAGATTTTGTAATAGATAAGTTACAAGTTTTAGAAAAAACGCTAAGTGGTGTAAGTTTACTTAAAGACCTTTCCGAAAAATCTCTTGCTAAAATCGTTAGTACTGGTGAGATATTATCTTCGTATATTATCGCTGAAGCCATGAAAAACAATGATTTAAAAGCTTCATTAAAAGATAGTAGAGAATTAATTAAAACAAATAAGGTTTTTATTAATGCGTTAGTTGATAATGAAAAGACTTACCTTAATATCAATAATTTTTTTAAAGAGGTACAAGCTCAAATAATTGTTTTGCCTGGCTTTATCGCTTCTGATATCAACCAAGAAACTACAACTTTAGGACGTGGAGGATCTGACTATACTGCAGCCATTATTGCCAATGCTGTAAATGCTGAAATTTTAGAAATTTGGACCGATGTTAGCGGTATGTTTACTGCTAATCCAAAATTGGTAAAGCAAGCTAAACCAATTAAGGATATTTCTTATCAGGAAGCTATGGAATTATCTCATTTTGGCGCAAAAGTTATTTACCCTCCTACCATTCAGCCGGTATTAGATAAGAAAATACCAATTGTTATTAAAAATACGATGTCACCAAAAGATTTTGGTACCTTAATTAAGGAAAATAAACTTAGTAATAAAAAAGCAGTTAAAGGAATAAGTCATATTGAAGATATCGCTTTACTTACGCTTGAAGGAAATGGAATGGTAGGTGTTCCAGGAATTTCTAAACGTTTATTTGAAGCTCTTTCTCAAGAAAAAATTAATGTAAAATTTATCACTCAAGCTTCTAGCGAACATTCTATCTGTCTAGCAATTGATCTTACTGAAGCCGAAAATGCTAAACAAGCAATTGACCAACAATTTGAATTTGAGATCTTAAAGAATAAGATTGAGCCACTTACTGTTGAAACGGATTTAGCAATTATTGCCTTAGTTGGTGATAATATGAAATCACATCAAGGAATAAGTGGAAAAATGTTTAGTGAACTAGGTAATAATAACGTAAATATAAGAGCGATAGCACAAGGTTCTACCGAAAAAAACATATCGGTTGTTATTGCAAAGAATGATGTTAAAAAAGCTTTAAACAGCTTACATGCAGCATTTTTTGAAAACCATATCAAACAATTAAATCTATTTATTGTTGGTGTTGGAAATGTTGGCGGAAAATTACTAAATCAGATTAAACAACAACAAAAATATCTTTTAGATAAATTGCATATAAATATGCGAGTTATCGGCCTTGCAAATTCAAAAAAGATGCTATTTTATGAAGAAGGAATTGATCTATCCAACTGGAAATCTTTACTGGAAAATGATGGTGAAAAGGCATCCTTAGGTGAGTTCTATAAAAATGTAAAGAAATTAAATTTACGCAATAGTGTTTTTGTAGATAATACTGCAAATTATGATGTTCCTAAAGAATATAAAAAGTATTTAAAAGATAGTGTTGCGGTAGTTGCCTGTAATAAAATTGCCTGTTCTTCTGACTTAGACAACTATAAAAACTTAAAATACCTTTCAAAAAAATACAATGCACCTTTCTTATTTGAGACAAATGTTGGTGCAGGATTACCAATTATAGATACCTTAAATAACTTAATTGCTTCAGGAGATCAGGTGACTGAAATACAAGCAGTTCTATCAGGTAGCTTAAACTTTATATTTAATAATTTTGATGTAAATAATTCCTTTTATAAGATAGTTAAACAAGCAGGAATTGAAGGTTATACCGAGCCAGATTCAAGAATTGATCTTAGCGGAGTTGATGTTATGAGAAAAATCTTAATTTTAATGCGTGAAAGCGGAATGGAATTAGAATTAGATGATATTGAAAATGATTCCTTTTTACCTAAAAGTTCTTTAAATGCCAATTCTATAGCTGATTTTATGGAAACATTAAAGCAAGATGCAAAACATTTTGATTCCTTGCTAAAAGCAGCCCAAAAAGAAGATTGCAGATTAAAATATGTAGCCGAATTTAAAAATGGGAAAGCTAAGGTTGGATTACAACACATACCAAAAGGTCATCCTTTTTATAAGCTTGATGGAAAAGATAATATCGTATTATTTTATACAGATAGATATAACGAGCAACCATTAATCATTAAAGGTGCAGGTGCAGGCGCTGACGTTACGGCCTCAGGGATATTTGGTGATATTATTAGAACAGGAAATAGCTAATTAAAAGATTTAAAAAAAAAATCAGAATAATGAACGAAATAAAAATTTTTGCCCCAGCAACTATTGCAAATATATCTTGTGGTTTTGATGTTTTAGGATGTTGTCTCGATACAATTGGCGATGAGATGGTTATTAGAAAAATTTCAAAAAAAGGAATTCATATTTCTAAAATTGAAGGCGAAAATCTACCGTTTGAAACTGAAAAAAATGTTGCTGGTGTAGCAGCTTTATCTTTGATAAATGCATTATATAAAAAATTAGATTTTGGTTTTGAAATTGAAATCTATAAAAATATAAAACCCGGCAGCGGTATTGGTAGTAGCGCTGCAAGTGCTGCTGGTGCTGTTTTTGCAATTAATGAACTATTAAGTAAACCTTTTTCAAAATTACAATTGGTTAAATTTGCACAGGAGGGTGAAAGAATTGCCTGTGGTTCACCAATTGCCGATAATGTTGCTCCTGCCATATTTGGTGGTTTTACTTTGGTAAAAAATGACAATCCTTTGCAGGTTATAGAATTACCGAGTTTAGATAATTTATTAGCAACGATAATACATCCGCAAATTGAAATTAAAACAGCCGATTCAAGAGCTATTCTACCAAAAGAAGTTACTCTAAAAAATGCTGTAAAACAATGGGCAAATGTTGGCAGTTTAGTTCATGCTTTACATACTAGTGATTTTGATCTTCTATCTGATTCTTTACACGATTTTATTGTCGAACCACATCGCTCAAAATTGATTCCTGAATTTGATAAAGTGAAAAAAAATTCAATAAAAGCAGGAGCTTTAGGTTGTGGAATCTCAGGGTCAGGACCTTCAATTTTTTCCTTTAGTAAAGGGGTTCGAGTAGCTGAAAATGTTGCATATACCATTAATGAAATTTATAAAAAAACAAATATTGATTTTAATATTTATATTTCGAAAATTAATACAGAAGGAGTAAAAATTATCCATTTACAATAAAATGAATTGTCTCAATACTAATAAAAAATGAATTATTACAGTTTAAACCATAAAGCACCAAATGTTTCTTTTCAAGATGCAGTTATAAAAGGTATTGCACCCGATAGAGGTTTATATTTTCCCGAAAATATCCAGCCTTTACCAGATGAATTTTTTAAGAATATTGATGATTATAGCTATAATGAAATTGCGTATCAATTGATAAAGCAGTTTGTTGGTGATGAAATTCCTAAAAAAGAATTAAAAAATATCATTACCGATACTTTAAGCTTTGATTTTCCTTTGGTTGAAATTGAAAAAGATGTATTTAGCTTAGAACTTTTTCATGGTCCAACAATGGCTTTTAAAGATGTTGGTGCCAGATTTATGGCAAGATGTTTATCCTATTTTAATAAAGATAATAATAACAAACTTACTGTTTTGGTAGCTACCTCAGGAGATACTGGAGGAGCTGTTGCAAGCGGTTTTTTGGGAGTAAAAGGTGTAAATGTAGTAATATTATATCCAAGTAAAAAAGTAAGTGATGTTCAAGAAAAACAATTAACCACTCTAGGACAAAATATTAAGGCTTTAGAGGTAAAAGGTACTTTTGATGATTGTCAGGATATGGTTAAAACTGCTTTTTTAGATTCGGAAATTACAGATAAAATGCAGTTAACTTCAGCAAATTCTATAAATGTTGCACGTTGGTTACCTCAAATGTTTTATTTTGCTTTTGCCTATAAACAATTGAAAAACAAACAAAAAGATCTTATTTTTTCAGTTCCGAGTGGCAATTTTGGTAATATTTGTGCCGGAATGATGGCGCAAAAACTAGGATTGCCAGTTACCCAATTCATTGCATCAACAAATATAAACCGTGTCGTTCCAAATTATATGGAAAGTGGAAATTACAAACCTATAAAATCATTCCAAACTATTTCTAATGCTATGGATGTTGGTGATCCAAGTAATTTTATACGAATTCAAAATATTTATAATAATGATTTTGAAGAATTAAAAAAACACCTTTCCTCCTATTCTTTTTCAGATGATGAAACTCGTGAAGCTATGGAAATAATATTTAGAGAGAATAATTATACTACAGATCCACATGGTGCAGTAGGTTATTTGGGTTTAAAGAGATTTTTAAACAAAAAAGGGAATATGCAGGGAATCTTTTTAGAAACTGCACATCCGGTTAAGTTTCTCGATGTTGTTGAACCTGTTATTGGAGAATCTATAGAGTTTCCAAAACAGATCAAGGAAATAATTAACAAAACAAAAGAAGCAACATTGATAAGCAAATATGTAGAATTGAAGCAATTTTTGATTGATTAAACCAGTATAATCTTTTTAACATTTTCTCATCACCCACTCAATTTGGATAGTTTTCGTGTTACTATACTCAATAGTGGAATTATTTTTATAATTTTTGAGGGGTACGTCGCTGAAAATTTGTTTTTCTTGCTTATATCAGATATTTGCATTGCAATATTTTTTGCTTTTGAGAGATAATCCCCTTTTGTTATAAAACAATTTTCTGCAAAAAACTATATAAAAAATCATCAGATGAAAATATCAGAAGTCAGATTTTTAGTTACCTTTTTATTTGTGTTTACTTGATCTTTAAGATAATATTTTTATATATTTACTAATACAAATAAATATTTAAGTCAACATTTAACATGAAAAACAAAACTGATATAGAAGATCGAGCTTCTTTATTCTCAAAGCTTATAAGAAAAGAGAAGATGATTAGATTCTTATTATTTTTCTTTACTATTGGTTTTATTAATACTTATGCTCAAAAGGCTACTAAGGATGTTCAAAATTATGATGATTTTTCTAATCAATTCAATCAAATAAAGAACGATACTATCAAAAAAAATAAAAAAGGGGATTTAATGCCTTTCCCTCTACCAATCACAGATGAAAATTTAGGTTATGGAGGTGTTTTGGGAATTGCTTATATGGAGAAAAATACCAAATCAAACCGTAAAAATACACCAAGAAATATAACTGGTATAGCTGGTGGAGGAACCAATACAGGTACTTGGCTGGCTACAATTTTTCATTCTAGCACTTATAATGATGATAAGGTTAGATATAGTGGAGCCTTAGGATATGCCAATATATTCTTAGATTTTTATGTTCTTGAAAAGATTGAATTTGTACATTTTCCAATTAATACCAATATTTCATTTTGGGGAACTCAGCATGAGGTATTATTTAGGTTAGGCAATAGTAAATTTTTCATAGGACCTCAATACCGATTTATGGATATAAATGGAGGGCTCAACATTGAGATTACTCACCCGAATTATGAGGATTTGGAATTTTATAAAAGTTTTGAAGATAGAATAAGTGGATTGGCATTATTAGGTAATTTTGATAATAGAGATCAAACAATATCACCTATAAAAGGTTATTACACTGGTTTTGCCTTTAGAAGTATTGCAACCTGGCTAGGGTCTACCAGAGATTATTTTCAAGGAGAAATTTTTGGTTATGCTTATTATAAATTAGGCAGCAGGATGTATACAATTTTACATTTGGATCATCAATTCATAGATGATAATGCTCCTTTTTACACAAAACCTTATATTGAACTACGAGGTATTCCTTCCATGCGGTATCAAGGAAATCAGGTTACCAAAGGAGAACTACAATTAAGAGCCGATGTATTTAATAATTTTTCTTTAGTTGCATTTACCGGAGTTGGAGGAGCTTATAAAGATTTTAAAGATTTTGAATCTTCTAAATTGATTTATAACTACGGAACGGGAGTACGATATACAATTAAAAACATAGATAATATGAGGGTAGGAGTTGATTTTGGTTGGGGAACAGATGATAATTTTGGTTGGGTAATTTCTTTTGGTACCGCTTTATAAAATAATTGTACCAAACCACACCCCTTTTTCAGTCAAATCTATTTCATACTCTAGCAATCTCTTCAGATATTTAATAGATATTAAACCTAAAAAATTCTCCCCAAAACACAATACTTTCTTTAAGGTTGATCACCATTAAATTAGCATGATCTTTTCCGTTAGTTTTCAGCATATATTATCAATAAAAAAGGCTGTCAAAAAATGACAGCCTTTAAATACATAATGAAATTTAACTTAAGAAGGTTTCACAATTCTTATTGGTAATAAAAACATTTTACCTGTTCTTTCTACTTTGTAGTTAACTTTCACATAATTGATCTTGCTTATAATATATTTTTCAGCAAGTGGATTTTTAGAATTTACTGAAACAAC